>JAJPYH010000020.1 GCA_021205045.1 Lachnospiraceae bacterium
TGAGAGGGAAAATGACGACACCCGCCTGTATGAGCAACTGATTTTGCAGCGGGAGGGCGAGGTTTATTACAAAAAGCTCAGCGACTGGTGCGCCGCCCACGGCATCTGCCTGATGGGACATCCTCATCAGAGCGACGATATTGAGGTGCTGAAGTATTTTCATATTCCGGGACAGGATCTGGTGCTGCGCTGGATCAGCCCGGAGAAGGGCGGTCTGAAAGGCATGGATTCCACCATGGCCAAGTGCAGTGCGGACGCCGCCAGGCTTATGGGGCGCAGACGCAACGCCAACGAGTGCTTCGGCGCCTGCAACGCGGACAATAATCCCTGGCAGTTTTCCGGCAGCGATATGAAGTGGTATCTGGACTGGCTGGCGGTCCGGGGCGTTAATTTGTTCGTACCCCATGCTTTTTATTATTCCATTGAAGGCAAGCGGAAAGAGGAGCGTCCGCCGGATGTGGGACCTAACAATATCTGGTGGCCCTATTATCATCGCTGGTCGGGTTATATGCGCCGCCTTTCCTGCCTGATGACCGATGCGGATTTACATACGCCGGTGGCAGTACTGTGCAAAAACCGGGCGCTGTGTCCGGAGGTGGTGGCTCCCTTATTTGAGAGTCAGACCGGATTCCAGTACATTCCGGAAAGCTATTGGGAGAGCTGCACGGTGGATGAGCAGACGCATGAGCTGATCTGCCAGGGCAAGCGCTATCAGGCAGTGCTCAACGATGTGGATAATGTATTTCCGCAGGCGGTGCACAAGGTGACAGAGGCCATGGCTGACTGCCAGTGCTTCCCGGCGGTGCCCGCCCTTCGGTGCGCTCATTTTGTGCGCAGCGGCGTGGAATGCTGGTTTTTGACCAACGAGGGCAACCGGATTATTGAGACGACTGTGACTTTGCCGGGCGTCACCGGGAAGGTCGGTAAATATGACATCTGGAGGGATCAGGCCTTCCGCCAGGCTTCTCTTCAGGCTGAGGATGGCGCGCAGATTCGTCTGTACATGCGTCCGAGGCAGAGCAGGCTGTTGTTTGTCTGCAGCGAGGAGGAGTTCGAGGCGCTGCCGGTATCGCCTAAGCGGACCTGGCTGCCCAAGCCGAAGTTCACGCTGGTGGGCCGCAATACCTTTGAGTGCACCAGGACCTACACCGCTACGCTGGAGGTCACAGCCGAGGATCTGGCGGAGGGGATTCCCATGATCACCTTTGACGGCTACGATATGGCGGAGCTGACGGTCAACGGACAGGACGCCGGGGTTTCCTTCTGGCCCACCCACCGCTTTGAGGTGCAGGGTCTGCTTCACGAGGGAGAAAATGAGCTGGAGGTGACCATGACCGGGAGTCTGGCCAACAAATACGGGATTCGCGCGGTACCTTATGGGGTGAGGTAGCGGGGCGATTCTTAAAAAGCGTGAAATGAGAAGGAAAATAATCCTATGGCCGCAGAGAAGGGGCAGTCAGGCGCCAGTCTGTGACCATAGGACAGAAGAGAAGGAAAACAATCCCATGGCCGCAGAGGAAGGAGCTGTCATGCTTCAGTCTGCTGTGACCACAGGATAAAAAAGAAGGAGAATATTTTTATGGAGTTACAGAATGTATTGGAAAAGGCGCGGGCCTATATCGATGGTCTGACCGTGGATTCTAAGGAAAACGTGCCCAAAGAGGTGGTCAACGACGAGCATAAGTTCTTCACCTGGGACAATGAGTACCGGACCCCGTCCGTGAAGCCATATCTGTTTGACTGGAGCTATTACAACGGCGTGGTGATGGAGGGACTTTACGATATTTACGCCGCCGATCCGGATGCCGGAAAGCGCTATTATGATTACATCAAGGAATACCTGGACGCCATGCTGGTAAAGGACGAGGGCGGATCTGTGTCCCTGAACCCAAGGCTGGCAGGCTATGTGGATCATCACGGAGCGGACTGCTACAAGACCGCGGCTCTGGTCATGAAAATGACCGATGGCCAGGATGATTATATGAAATTAGCTTCCGCGCTCTACCGTGACCTGACTGATACCACCCATGTGAATTCCAAGGGCAATATTGTGCCGCTGGAGTTCATGGAGGAGGGTCTGGGTTATAATTACTGGCATGCCTGGGCCGGTGGGAAGGCGCCCATGTTCAAGGTATGGCTGGACGGCATTTACATGCTGCAGCCGTTCCTGGCTCATTATGCGGCGATGACCGGCGATCAGGCCCAGCTGGAGCTGATCAAAAAGCGTTTTCAGTGGGTAGCCGAGACCATGCTGGCGCCCAACGGTATGTATTATCACGCATGCAACAGTAAGGATGATGTCTGCGCCTTCCACTGGACCCGCGCCATGGGGTGGTACGCCATGGCCATGGTGGATGTGATGGATGTGGCCGGTGGAGAGCTGATCGATGTGATCAAGCCCAATCTGAAGCTCTTTGTGGACGGCATGCTGAAATATCAGGATGAGAGCGGCATGTGGGCCAATCTGGCAGACCAGCCGGTGACAGAGACCAACCGCCTGGAGACCAGCGGCACCGCCATGATGGTATACACCATTCTGAAGGGTGTGCGCAAGGGCTGGCTGGATCCCTCTTATAAGGACGCCGCGGTGAAAGCCTTCACAGCCATGACGGAGAGGAAGCTTAACGAGGGCGGCCTTCAGGATATTTACATGAAGGCGGCGGCCAACAACACCAACAATTATGAGAATACGGAGTATTACATGCCGGATGAGGGGAAGGGCAGCGGACCCTACATCATGGCGTATTCAGAAATGATACAGCTGTAAAAATCTGTACAATCAACAATGGCACTCATGAACCTGTGGGTTTGCGGGTGCCATACTTATAATAAATAATAAGGAGAAATTATGGCGGCAAAAGAATTCTTCCCCGATGGCACCCCCATCGACGAATGGTTTTATGATACGAAAATTCCCTCCCTGGAGGAGCTGGGCAGACAGTACGTGCTGACCCAATATGGTATCCTGGATGACGGAAAAGTACATACGGCTGAAATTCAGGTGCTGATCGACCGGGCGGCGGCAGAGGGCGGCGGCGTCATTGTGGTGCCTGCCGGAACCTACCTGACCGGTTCTTTATTTTTTAAGAAGGGAGTCAATCTGTACGTGACCCAGGGGGGCACCCTGAAGGGCAGCGATGACATTTCCGATTATCAGATCTGCACCACCCGCATTGAGGGAGAGACCTGCCAGTATTTTGCGGCGCTGATCAACGTGGACGGCATCGACGGCTTTACCATGTGCGGTCCCGGCACCATCGACGGCAACGGCCTGCGCTCCTGGAAGGCCTTCTGGCTGCGGCGGCAGTGGAATCCGCAGTGCACCAACAAGGACGAGCAGCGGCCCCGGCTGGTCTATATTTCCAACTCCCGGAATGTGCTGGTGGCGGACTTAAACCTTCAGAATTCTCATTTCTGGACCAACCATATTTACAGAAGCAATCATGTGAAATACCTGAACTGCCGCATTTTTTCACCTATGACCCCGGTGAAGGCGCCCAGTACGGACGCCATTGATATTGATGTGTGCTCTGATTTTCTGGTGAAGGGCTGCTATATGGAGGTCAATGACGATTCGGTGGTGCTCAAGGGAGGCAAGGGACCCTGGGCGGACAGCCAGCCGGAGAACGGCATGAACGAGCGCATCATTGTGGAGGACTGCACCTACGGCTTCTGCCACGGCTGCCTGACCTGCGGCTCCGAGTCCGTCCACAACCGCAACATTTTGGTACGCAGGGTCAGCGTGCCGGAGGGCAAGAATCTGCTGTGGTTAAAGCTTCGCCCCGATACGCCCCAGCTTTATGAGTACATCACGGTGGAGCAGGTAAAGGCGAAGATTTCCAGCTTTATCACCATTCATCCCTGGACCCAGTTTTTTGACCTGAAGGGGCGCACTGACAAGCCCATCTCCAGGGCCAGAAATATCACCGTGCGGGACTGTGAGTGCGACTGCGATATCTTTTTTGATGTGGAGGCCAACGAGGAGCAGTACCGGCTGGAGAACTTTACTTTTGAAAATCTTTCCGTCAGGGCGGGGAAAAACGGCCTTGATGAAAGCATCATTGACAATGTGATTGTGAAAAATGTGAACGTAGAGGTGGCTGAGTCGGCAAATCAGGGAATCGGGGGCAGTTCCTCAGACCCTGAGTAGAGGGAGATTTGTCCTGATTTAATGTCCGACATGCCTGTTGACAAGGAAAGACAATCGTGACGTATGTGCATTTGCCATGATTTATCGCCCGACATGCCTGTAAGAAAAGAAAAAACAATCCTGACGTTCGCTCATCCGTTCTGGTTTACATACTGACACATCCGTCAGAAATGAGAGGGGAATTATGACGCTCACACAACTATCCTATATCATCACCATCGCGGAAACCGGCTCCCTGAATAAAGCCGCGGAGCAGCTCTACGTCTCCCAGCCTTCCCTGACCAACGCCATCAAGGAGCTGGAAAAGGAACTGGGGGTGACGCTTTTAAACCGCAGCGGCCGGGGCGTGACGCTGACCAACGACGGTGTGGAATTTCTCTACAACGCCAAGGAAATCTACTCCCAGTATGAGAGCCTGATGCGCAAATATGGTAAGGGCGGCTCACTGAAAAAGAAATTCGCCGTCTCCGCCCAGCACTATTCCTTCGCCACCAAAGCTTTCGTGGACATGGCCCAGCATTACGATCTCTCAGAGTACGAGTTTGCCATCAAGGAGACCAAAACCCGGGAGGTCATTGCCGATGTCAGCACCCTGAAGAGTGAAATCGGGGTTCTTTACCTGAGCGACTTCAACCGTAAGGCCATGACGAAGATCTTAAACAGCGCCGGTCTGGAGTTTCACCATCTGGTGGACTGCAAAGCATACGTGTATCTCTGGAAAAAGCATCCCCTGGCCGCGGAGAAATCCGTGAATCTGAAGATGCTTGCTCCCTATCCCTGCCTGACCTTCGACCAGGGGGACAACAGTTCCTTTTATTATGCGGAGGAAATATTTACCACCGGAGAGTATTCTCAGACGATTAAGGCCAACGACAGGGCCACCATGCTTAATCTGATGGTGGGCGTCAACGGTTACACCCTCTGCTCCGGCATCATCTGTGAGGAGCTCAACGGCAGCGACTATGTGGCGGTGCCGTTTGTGGACGAGAGCCAGAATTCCGACGCCGTTATGGAGATTGGCTATATTACCCGCAAAAATATGACTCTGAGCAGGATTGGAGAGGAGTATATTGCCTCCATGAAGAGGTACCTGGAGAGCGCATAGAAAATGTTTCTACCTGCGTGGTGAAAATCCTTTCCATAATACGAAAACCGCCGCCGTGACTTTTCGGAAAAGCCCGGCGGCGATTTCGTTATTGAGATGTGACGGTTATCAAGTGGTCCTGTCATTTGAATGGTAAGAGATGAAAGGTAATGCATCTTGACAGATGTAATATTGGTCATTATAACATAGGATATCGTGATGACCAAACGGAGGAGGAAAGATGTTTATTGGAAGAGAGAAAGAACTGAAACGGCTAAATGCAATGTATCAGAGCGGAAGGCTGGAAGTGGCGATCATATATGGTCGGCGCAGGGTTGGGAAAACTACGCTCATAAATGAATTCTGCAAGGAAAAAAAGAACCATTTTCTATGCGGCTATGGAGAATTTTGCGGACTTCAATCTGGAAATGCTGTCTAATGTAATTGCGGAGACAGAGACCGGTTCGAAGGCAGGTGTTGTTTATCGCAGTTTTGCTGACGCTTTCACAAAGCTTTCGGAGATTTCAGGAACAGTTGGACTGGAGAGTTCTTTATGTTCAAAGTATATCAGTAATCTGATGACTTTGGGAATCGTAAAACGGGAAACGCCGGTCACGGAGCCAAACTCGAAGAGACCGATTTATGAGCTGGCAGATTTTTTCTTTCGGTTCCCAAGTCGGACTGTCCCTGTGAATCTGAATAATCTGTGAAATCTTCCTCTGTTTTCTGGACATTTCCGGAGGTATTTTTTATACTGACCCCAAATTCTGGAAACGGAGATTATTTTATGAAATCAATGAAACGGGGCGCCGCCGTTCTTCTTTCCGGCAGCCTTGTGCTTGCCGCACTCTGCCTCTGGCTCTATGTGCCCGGGCTTCAGAGCCGCGTTGCTCAATGGTGTGCAGCGATTGCCGGTTATTTTACGGAAATGATTGATACGGAAGCTGTGGACGGCATAACAGGGGGGACGGGATCTGATGCTGAAATGCCCGATGGCGGCGGAACCGGGACGCTCATTGACAGCGATGAGCTGGATACTCTGGAGGATTCAGGGATCACCGGCGAGGACTACACAGTGGACATGTCCGGATGTCCGTATTACAGCTTTCTGACGGAGGCAGGGCAGAGCGTCTATCGACAGGTCTGCGCCAACATCGAGGCTCTGGAGACCACCTTTGTGCCAGCGGCTGAAATCAGTGTTTCTGAGGCGATGGATGTGATGGAAGCTGTGTTCGGGGATCATCCGGAGTATTTCTGGATTGAGACCAGCTATGGCTATTGGTATACCAGTGAGGAAATCTGCGTTCAGCTGGTTCTTTATTTTAACTCTACGTCGGAGGATCTGGAGAGCGCCAGGCAGCAGTTTGACGCGGTGGTGGATGAGATCGTCAGCGGGGCGGAGAGCCTGGACAGCGATTATGAGAAGGAAAAATATGTCCATGACGCGATTCTGGAGATCGCGGAGTACGATGAAAGTGTGAGCAGCAGTCTCAGTCAGAGCGCCTACAGCGCCCTGGTCATGGGCAGAACTGTCTGCGCCGGATATGCCCGTGCGTTTCAATATATTATGAAGGAACTGGGGATTGAGACTTATTATGTCACCGGATATGCCTCAGCGAATCATGCCTGGAATATTGTGGCTCTTTCGGACGGATATTACAATGTGGACCTGACCTGGGATGACAGCGTGACTGTGGCCTATACTTATTTTAATATTCCGGATTCCGTGTTCTCACAGACCCATACCAGAACCGGCCTGTCTACCCAGCTGCCGACCTGCACAGCAACGGAATACTACAATCCGGAAATCAGTCAGGACGCCGGGCAGGTGCCGGAGCGCTTCCGGCCGGAGGAGAATTCTGAGGGGGATTCATCCGGCGGGACGCAGGAGCCGCAGACGGGAGAAACTTCGCAGCCTGGTACGGATGAAGAAGAGACGGCACAGCCCTCGCAGCCTGGTACGGATGAAGAGGAGACGGCACAGCCCTCGCAGCTTGATACGGATGAGGGGGACGTTTCACAGCCTTCGCAGCCTGGAACAGATGAAGGGGACGTTTCACAGCCTTCGCAGCCAGACACGAATGAGGGGGAGCCTTCGCAGTCTGGCACGGATGAGGGAGAAGCCTCGCAGCCTTCCTGGTCGGACGGGGATTTGTCGCCAAAAGATGATGTGAGGGGAAGCGGTTTTGAAGCCTTCCCGGCCGGACGATGATTTGTCCGCGACGTCTTAGCTGGAGAGTCAGCCGCCGGATACGGAGCAAAATAATATGTCCGATTCAGGCAATATGCCCTCGGCTTCGGGCACGGGGCAGGGCGCTTCACCGGGAACAGAGGGGAGGAATGGATCGGGCACCGGGATGAAACAGTAACGCTTGATGATGAGTTTTGGGAGCCGTCATCCGGACAGATGAATGAAAACAATTATTATATAAAAAAGGCCGAACCTTCCTGACGGATGATTCGGCCTTTCTGCATTATCTTTTGTATATTGGAATGTGAACTTGGAGCTCCAGATCCTCCGTTGGAATTCCGAGAGTCTGTAATCTGACCTTCAGAACCTTTTCCTGGTATGCCAGCTCTTTGTCTCTGTCCTGAGAGCTTTTGAGCCTTTGGATGTTCACATATTCTCTGATGAGCTGCTCTTTTAATTCGTTGTCAGACATTTCCATAACCTCCATATGAATTCCTCCTTCCTTTATCGATTATGTAAATTAGTATAACAAAACTTTTGTAAACAAAACGCGCACTGCCTGATCCCGAGAGATTCATTCGTGCGCGTCTGGATGGAAGTAAAGGGGCTCGAACCCTTGGCCTCCCGCTAGTCAGGCGAGCGCTCATCCCAGCTGAGCTATACTTCCGTGAGCACAATCATAACACAGATTTTGGAAATTGAAAAGGGGTTTAGAAAATATTTATAAATTCTATATAAGCCATTTATGATAATGTCCTTATATACCACAAGAGAAAATGTCCCAA
>JAJPYH010000286.1 GCA_021205045.1 Lachnospiraceae bacterium
ACATTTTATAGTTTTTTGCTATACCCCATAAGAAAATACCTTCTCTAAAAGACAGCGGCAACGCTGTCTTTTAACGTACAATGAAAAGGGATGATCTGAGACGGCTTTCGGAGAAATTATTAATTTTGGAAATTATTAATTTCCCCCTTGCGCATTCTAAGCGAATATTATAAAATTTCACTGTCTATGGTCATAAATGGCCTCAGTTCACATCATTATTACTTAATAAGGAAACTGCTCTATGGCTTTCAGAATGCGCAAATGGTTTGAGAAAAACAAACAGTATATCCAGGAGATGCGTCCTGTTTTGAACAGGGACGCTCTTTTTAGTGATACCAGCGGAGAATATGTGCTTCCGCCCTATCCCGCTTCGGGGGAAGAGATCACGATCCGTTTCCGGACGGCCGCCTGTAACGTGGATCAGGTTTTTGCGGTAATCGGGGGAGAGCGTCTGGAAATGACCTGCACCGAACGGCATCAGGATTTTGATTTTTACGAGCTGAAATATCAGCTTGGTGATGAAATGATTTCCTATTATTTTGAGATAAGGGAGGGTCATGTCTGCGGATACTACGACGCCAGAGGTCTGGTAAAGGAGGCTGATCCGAAAGCCTGTTTTAAGGTGAAACCCAATTTCTCTGTTCCGGAGTGGGCGAAGGGCGCGGTGATGTACCAGATCTTTGTGGATCGCTTTTGCAATGGAAATCCGGAGAATGATGTGGAAACGGGGGAATATTTTTACATTGACCGGCACAGCCGGAGGATAGAGGACTGGGGAAAGACACCGGATGCCATGGATGTGGGCAATTTCTATGGCGGTGATTTACAGGGGGTCCTGGATAAGCTGGATTACCTTGAGGATCTGGGGGTGGAGGTGATCTACTTAAGCCCGGTCTTTGTCTCTCCCTCCAATCATAAATATGATATTCAGGATTATGACCATGCGGATCCCCATTATACGGTAATTGCAGAAGAGAAGGGCCGGCTTCTGGAAGACTGGCAGAGGGAAAATACCTACGCGACTAAATATATCAATCGGGTTACCAACCCCGTAAATCTGGATGCCTCCAACGCCTTTTTTTGCGGATTTTGTGAAAGAGGTGCATAAAAGGGGCATGAAAGTGATTCTGGACGGTGTGTTCAACCACTGCGGTTCCTTCAATAAATGGATGGACAGGGAGTGTATTTATGGAAGCGAACATGGATACGCACCGGGGGCCTATGTGTCCGCGGAGAGCCCGTACCGAAACTTTTTCAGCTTTCACACAGACCAGCTTTGGCCTCACAACGGCTCCTACGAGGGCTGGTGGGGGTATGATACCCTGCCCCAGCTGAATTATGAGGGGAGCCGGGAGCTGGAAGATTATATCCTTCAGGTGGGTCGCAAATGGGTGTCTGAGCCCTACAATGCGGATGGCTGGCACCTGGATGTGGCGGCGGATCTGGGGCACACGGATGAGTACAACCACGCATTCTGGAAAAAATTCCGCCAGGCGGTGAAGGAAGCTAATCCCAATGCCCTGATTTTGGCGGAGCACTATGGAGACTGTGAGGAGTGGCTTAAGGGCGATGAGTGGGACAGCGTTATGAATTATGACAGCTTCATGGAGCCGCTGACCTGGTTTCTGACGGGCATGGAAAAACACAGCGATGATTTTCGCCCGGAGCTGATTGGCGATGCGGACGCCTTCTGGAAGCCCATGGCGAAGCTTTACGGCGATATGGAGAGCGGTCTGGTAGCCATGAACGAGCTGTCCAATCATGATCATTCCCGCTTCCTGACCCGGACGAATCATACGGTTGGGCGAATCGACACGAAGGGTTCAGCTGCTGCGGGTGAAGGCGTGAATCCGGCGGTGATGCGGGAGGCAGTGGCGATCCAGATGACCTGGCCGGGAGCGCCCACGGTCTACTACGGTGATGAGGCCGGTGTGTGCGGCTTCACAGATCCGGATAACCGCAGAACCTATCCCTGGGGACATGAGGATCAGGAGATGATCCGCTTTCATAAGGAAATGATCCGTATTCATAAGGAAAATCAGGAGCTGAAAACCGGTTGTCTGAAGCGTCTGAATGATGATAAAGATTATCTGGCTTACGGCCGATTCGATTCAAAGGGCGCGACGGCGGTGCTGGTAAATCATTCCAAAGAGGCTCATGAGCGTACCGTGGCGGTCTGGGAACTGGGCATTCCTCATCAATGTGTGATGGAACGGCTGATGCTGACCTCCAATGAAGGCTTCAGTACTCAGCAGGAGCATATTCTGGTGGAAAACGGAGAGGCACGTCTCTGGATGCCGCCTTACTCTGTGATGGTGTTAAAATGGGAAAACGGGTGAAAGAGCTGCAAAAGTTCCTGTTGGATTACAGAGCAGAGGTCAGGGAGAGCGCAATAAGGCTTTCGGGGGAGGAAATGCCGACCCTCAGTCAGCAGGCTTTCGACCTGTATGAACAAAACGGCAATCGAACGATATATCAGGCACTCTATTTTCCAAGGAGAATGTTCCTGGCAGTCTTTGGCATGGAGGCCATTCTGGAAATAGAAGAGACAGGCAAGGTGGATTCCGCCGTGCTTTTCAAACTCTGTGATGTAATGGAAAAGATCTGCAGAGAGGACACCTGGGCGTTGCCGGCGCATGTCAATCGGAGAAGAAATCCAGACTGGCGTGAGACGGTGGATTTGTTCGCGGCTGAGACAGCCCAAACCCTGTCAGAGCTTTTGGACAGGCTGAATGATTTCCTGCCGGATAAGCTGAAGGATATCATGGAAGAGGAAATTAACCGGCGGGTTCTGGAGCCATATTATTTATCGGAAGTTCCCTATGCCGGATGGGAAGTGGGCGCCAATAACTGGGCTGCAGTGTGCGCGGGCAGTATCGGAAGTGCAGTTATTCATCTGCACAGAGCAGGCCGGCGTCTGCCAAAGCCGCTCCCGGAATGCCTGAAAAGAGTGTGCGCCGTTATGCCTTATTATTTTCAGAGCTTTACGGATGACGGAGCCTGTATGGAGGGCCTGCAGTATTATACCTATGGGATGGTCTATTTTGCCAATTTTGCCTGGGAGCTGAAGAACCTTACGGGGGAAGATTTGTTTGACAGACCGGACATTGCGGCGTTCCCTGCCAGATGCTTTTTCCCTGACGGGGTCAGCTTAAGCTTTTCTGACAGCAGCAGCAGGGATACCTTCCGGGTGGGTCTGCAGGCGCTGCAGGCGCTTGAGTACGGGAATGTGGAATTTCCAGCCATGGAGCGGGCGGCGCACCTGCATTCGGATTCCTGCTATCGGTTTGCGGAGTTGAAGATGGACTGGTTTGCCACGAAGGAATATCTGCGGCAGGAGGAAGAAAGGATGTCGAAAATGAGGGCGTCTTTCTGTGCCGATCCCCCGTTGACGGAGGGTGTGACAGCAAAGGGGGACGCCGGGAAAACCGGGACAGGATACCGTTTCCATATCCTGCCCTCCGCCCAGTGGTGTATCGGTTACGCAAAGAACGGGACAGGCTTTGCCTGCAAGGGCGGTCATAACGGAGAATCTCACAATCATAACGATGTGGGGCATCTGATTTATGAGGCGGAAGGGGTGCTGTTTCTGACAGACCTGGGAGCCGGAGAGTATGACAGGGATTATTTCTCTCAGAACCGTTATCGGGCAATCTGCAATCATTCTTTCGGTCATAGTGTTCCCGTCCTTAATGGATGGGGACAGAGAGAGGGAGAAGTTTATCACTGTACGGCTTTTTCGGCGGCAGTGGAAGAAAATCCGCAAAGGCGGGCAGCCGTCCGGACGTTAACCGCGGGCGAGGAAGAATGTCCGGAAAAGAAAAGAACCGGGCAGGGAATAACGGCGGGGACAGGAACGGTCAGCATGGAAATCGGCAGCGCCTACAGTCTCTCGGAAGATGGGACGCCCCTGGAGGGAAAGGCTGTTTTACGGGAAGTTCGCTTTGACCTGGAGAATGGGAGAGCAGAGGTTACCGACAGATTTGATCTGAGCTTCGAAAAACTGACTGTGCCCCCGGACATTGACAGCGCTGCCTCGGAAAACAGCGTGAGCGTAACGGAAAACTTAGTTACGCAGATTCTGCCTGTGATAGAGGAAAACCGGGTGTACCTGGAGCAGAACGGCGCAAAGGCAGTGATTGAGATAGAAAAGCTGCCTGGCGCGGTGGACCCTGAAATCAGAATCGTGGAATATGACCACAGAAATCATCAGGGCGAAGCGGAGAAGGTTTATGGTATTCGCTGGGAAGTGCCTCTGAAGGATGGCAGGGGAACAGGAAGGTTTTTGGTTTTTTCAGAAAAACAGTAGACAATGAATGGCAATTTGCGTTATGTTGGTTTGACGCGAAGAAAGGAAATTCGCAGGAAGAATTACAGAATTTACAGTTTTAAAGGAGAGTACCATACCCATGGAGCAGAAAAAGTTTTCGCTGGTTCCTTATTTACTGAAATATAAGTGGAGTTACCTCTTTGGAATACTCCTGCTGCTGCTGGTGGATCTGGCAAGTCTGTATGTGCCGCAATACATTGGGGAGATCATTGACGGCCTTTCCGCTCAGACTCTTGATATGCAGGGGGTAAAAACTCTGATTCTGAAACTGTTTGCCGCCGGTATGGTAATGGCGGTAGGGCGGTTTGGATGGAGATACGGCATCCAGGGCGCGTCCAGAAACGTGGAGTATGATCTGAGGAATGACATGTTCCGCCATCTGGAAACTCTGTCCGCCAAATATTTTAATTCTCATAAGACAGGGGATCTGATGGCGCATTTTACAAATGACCTGCAGGCGGTACGCCAGGCAGTGGGAATGAGCGTGGTGACGGCCTTTGACGCGGTGGGCATGACCATCATGGTCCTGGTCAGGATGGTGCTGTATGTCAACCTGAGTCTGACAGTGGCAGCGGCGGTGCCGTTGACGGCGGTAGCGGTAGGATGTTATTTTTTTGGAAAAGCCATGAAAAAATGCCAGATTGAGAGGCAGAACGCTTTTTCCTATCTGTCGGACAAGGTGCAGGAGAGCCTGTCCGGCATACGGGTGGTGAAGGCTTTTGTGCAGGAGGAAAAGGATTTCGATTCTTTTGAGGAAGCCAATGAACAGAACATGGAAAAGAATCTGGCGGTGGTAAAGCTGCGCGCTGTCTTTGGCCCGGCTCTGGATGCCATCACCGGTATCAGTATTCTGCTGACTCTTCTGCTGGGTGGACGGATGGTGCTTTCCGGAGCTATTTCCATTGGCCAGTTTGTGACCTTCAATTCCTACATCAATATGCTGGTCTGGCCCATGATTGCCTGCGGCGACTGTATCAATACCTTTACCCAGGCCTCCGCAGCGCTGAAAAGAATCAGCATGATCTTTGCCGAGCAGCCGGATATTGTGGATATGATTCCCGAGGAATTACAGGGGAAGGATTTACATATTCAGGGAGAAATTGAACTGAAAGACCTGACCTTTACCTATCCTGACGGTACGGAGCCGGTGCTGAAGGATGTAAATCTGAAGGTGGAGGCAGGAGAAATGCTGGGTATTCTGGGACGAACCGGCAGCGGCAAATCCAGTATGGCGGATCTGCTTTTGAGGGTTTATGACTGTGAAAAGGGAGAAATTCTGCTGGACGGCCGACCGATTACGGATTATCCTCTGGCGGTGCTGCATCGGGATGTGGCTTATGTACCCCAGGATAATTTCCTTTTCTCCGATACGCTGGAGGAAAATATCGCATTCGGCCTGGAGGAGAGGATCACAGATCATCCGGAGATCAGAAGGCGGATCCGTCAGGCTGCCTCTGACGCCTGCACTGACGACAATATTATGGAGTTCCCTGATCAGTATGAGACGCTGGTGGGTGAGAGAGGTGTGACCCTTTCCGGAGGACAGAAGCAGAGAAGCTCCATTGCCAGAGCGCTTTTGATGGACGCGGCAATTCTGATTATGGATGATTCGCTGTCTGCAGTGGATACGGATACGGAGGAGCAGATTCTGGAGAACCTGCTGCGGCTGAGAAAGGGAAAGACAACGATTATTATCGCTCACAGGATTTCTACGCTCCAGAAGGCGGATCATGTGGCTGTGCTGACGGAGGGGGAACTGACTGAGTATGGCACCCATGAGGAACTGATTGCACGGGATGGTTTTTATGCACATATTTACGAGAAGCAGCAGCTGGAAGAGCAGTTGTCTCAGATGTAGGAGGGCATATGAGCAGTCTGAATGATGATAAGGTAGAAAATGTCTATAAAGGAAGCGTTTGGAAAAAGCTGTTTGAATACATGAAGCCTCATATGGGGAGCATGCTGTTTTGCCTGGTGATGGTGCTGGCGCTGACCGCCTTTGATCTGTACCGGCCCATTCTGATCGGGGATGCCATTGATCTGTTTGAGCAGAATGGAGAATACAGCAATCTGGTGCGCACCGCCATTATTTACGGCATTGTGCTGGCTCTGGGTGTGGCGGCCAACGCGTCCCAGACCTGGATTTTGCAGAAGACCGGGCAGAAGATCATTCTGAAAATGCGACAGGATCTGTATGCCCATGTGCAGTCTTTAAGTCTTCGCTATTTTGACCTGACGCCGGTGGGAAAGATTGTCACCCGTGTGACCAACGATGTGGAGGCGATGAACGAGATGTTCTCCGGAATCTTAGTCAATCTGTTCCGGAATATTGTCAAGATCGTGGGCTATGCGGCGGTGATGCTGGTGCTGGATTTTAAGCTGGCGCTTCTGTCCTTTGTGTTGTTACCGCTGGTGGTGGCACTGACGGTGCTGTTCAGAAAGCTGGCCAGAGAGGCTTACCGGCTGACCAGAACCAGGCTGACGGATATCAATACTTTTCTGTCCGAGCACATTTCCGGGATGAAGGTCATCCAGATTTTTGGCAGAGAAAAGCGCAAGTTTGAGGAGTTTGATGAAAAGAACCGCAAGCTTTACAAGGCTTATTATAAAGAAATGATGGTATTTGCCATCTTCCGTCCGGCTACTTACATCCTTCGGATTTTGTCTCTGATGATTGTACTGTATATTGGCAGTACGGAGGTACTGGGAGCAGTGATTACTGTGGGTACCCTCTATATTTTTGCTCAGTATATCCAGTCCTTCTTTGAACCCATTGAGACGCTGGCGGAGCAGTTTTCCACACTGCAGTCCTCTCTGGCCAGCGCGGAGAAGATTTTTGCCGTAATGGAAGAGGAACCGTTGGTGCAGGAGGATCCGGATCCTGTTATTCTCCCGGAGATTAAAGGCCGGATTGAGTTTGATCATGTGTGGTTTGCCTATGACAATGAGAATTATGTGCTTCGGGATGTGTCCTTTGTCATAGAGCCGGGAGAGAAGGTGGCCTTTGTGGGAGCCACCGGTGCGGGCAAGACTTCCATCTTAAATCTGATCGGCAGATATTATGACATTCAGAAGGGCAGTATTACCATCGACGGGGTGGACATTCGCCGTTTGTCCAAAAAGCAGCTGCGGGAAGCCATTGGACAGATGCAGCAGGATGTATTTGTGTTTGAGGGGGATATCGAGTATAATATCCGCCTGCATGATGAGGACATCACACATGAACAGGTGAAGGCGGCGGCAGAGTATGTCAATGCTTCGCACTTTATCGAGAAGCTTCCGGGAGGATACCACGAGCCGGTGATGGAGAGAGGCGCTACCTTCTCGGCGGGGGAGAGGCAGCTTTTAAGCTTTGCCAGAACTCTTGCCCACAATCCCAGTATTCTGGTGATGGACGAGGCTACCGCCAACATCGATACGGAGACGGAGATCCTGATTCAGGAGGCGCTGGAAAAGCTGATGCAAGGGCGCACCGCCATTATGGTAGCACATCGGCTTTCCACCATTCAGCATGCGGATTGTATTATGGTCATGCATAAAGGAAAAATCCGTGAGCGGGGTACACATCAGGAGCTGCTGGCGCAGAATGGAATTTACAAAAAGCTGTACGAGCTCCAGATTCATCACGAGGTGGGTGAACAGAGACCTGCGTAAAAGGAAATGATACAGGCAGAGCCTGCGAGGAATGAGCGGCAGTCTGAAATACAAAAAACAGAACGGGACCAGCTTAAAAAGGCGGTCCTGTTTTTTGTACAAAATAAAACAGAAAAAATTGTATATTCCGACAAAAGCAGTGTATTTTTAAAAAAAGTTTTGTTATAAATTTCAGAAGACCATTGAAACTT
>JAJPYH010000176.1 GCA_021205045.1 Lachnospiraceae bacterium
ATGCAGGTATCTTCGGATACAGGACTCCGGTTCCATCACAAATGCACATTGTCCGGATGACCTTTATGTGCTTTATCACCCATCGCAGAAACGCTTGGCATCTTCAAAGGGAGCACAGCTTCTATTATTTTTCTTTTTTTACTATAACCCATTTTCCCTTTTTCCTTGATCCCTCATGTACCACAATTTTTTCTTTCTGAAATTTTGCCAATAGCCTCTTAACTGTTGCGTCTGAAACACTCAAGGCTTCGCTATATTTTTTTCGTGTCCATTCCGGATGTTGATGAATAACAGCCAATAATTTTGACTGAATGGCCGCATTTTCATCAAACTCCCATTCGTTTATTGGGTCATTTATTGGGTCATTTATTGGGTCATTTATTGGGTCATTTATTGGGTCATCTGTTAATGTTGACGTTTCCCCACTATTTTTTTTCATTAACTGCAAATATAAATCACAGGCATTGCACAAAACCATGACTCCGCCTGAAAACTCATATTTCGGAAGTGGGCCGCCATACTCTTCACAGCCTCTCCGAATTTTATCAAATCCGCGTCCCCACGCCTCAATCATTCCGCTTTTGAAAAAGGTATTTGCCAGCTTCGGATTGTACGGTTTGGAAGAATGCTTTTCAAAGAGTTTTTCCGTAGAATCCAGCTCTTCCGGCATTTTTCCTTCATTCCAGATGTACATATGATCCTCGTAAACGCTGATCTGAATCGGATTGCAGCTCTCGTATGCCTTGTGGATGACAGCGTTAAGCAAAATTTCCCTGCAGGAATCCGGGTGAAAGAAGAATCTTTCTATACGCTGTATTCCCTGATAGGTAATCAGTGCTTTCATGTATTTTGTATAGATCAGATCCATCGCCTTATCAATCTGCTCAATCAAAGGCCCATGAATCTCATCCTGGTACAACAAATCTGAATCCGATTCTCCAAAAAAGCCAATCTTAATATAAGCTCCTGTAATCCACCTCTCCGGATCCGGGTAAAATGCAAGCGCCGCAGCCCTCGTTAAATATCCGTCATCGTCATACAGACGCAGATTTTCCATCAGCACCTGGTCGGAAACCTTCGTTTCTTCCTCAGTGAGCCTCCCCCGCCCGATTGCCTTCTTTTTGAAAAGTGCAATAGCGCTCTGGCTCAAATCCTCCACTTTCAGCCTCGGAACCGGCATACCATCCCATGTCCTGCCCTGGGCACGAAGGATTGCCCGATCCAGTTCTTTCCCTGTAATCGTGCGCATCGTACTTCCGGAACGATAATAATACACCCCGTGAAAACTGATCATGGTCGGATATTTGTCCACAACAATTTCAAGATAGTCCAGCCCATCTTTATTGCATAGATTCGCATCAACAATAATCCCCATCGTGTCGGTCACCTGATTCGGAATCTTTTCTAACAATTTCTTCGCATTATTGATTCCTTTCACGTTTCCACGATCATCTATGCCAATATATAAGGTTCCCCCGCTTGCGTTGGCATAACCACAAATCCATTTTAAATAATCGTCCTGCCAGGACTCTTTCCATTCCACATTCTGACTTTCCGCCATCTGCTCAGCCACCTGCCTTTCTGATCATCATCTCCAACATACCATCAAAATATTATCTTATGTCAGTCCGATTCCATCAGATCAAACAAGCTCATCTGCTCCGGCACCTCTGCTTTCAGTTCCGCCGCCTTTGACTGAATATCCGGCCAAGAAACCACCAGTGCATTGTAAGCATAGGCTTCATTCGTCCACTTTTTCTGCTCTGCTATTGTATACAGACGGTAAGCAAGATCTTTTGCATACTCTGCGTTACTGCCAAACAAATCTGCCACAATTTTGGCACAGGCTTCTATTCCGCCTTTTTCCATTGCATACGTTAGCTGCTGTGTCAAAAGCCAAATATTTGCTTCGTTGCTGTCAACTTTTTCCGGAAGATCCTTTCTCTCCAGCAAATGTACAATCCCCGCTTTCGCATAAAGCATTCCATGAGAGGCCATCATCGGGATAGATGTTCCTTTTGCATTCGCCAGAACCTCTGCTTCACCATATTTAATGTCGTTATATGCGTATTGCGTATAAAGATCTACGCAGAAGCGACTGGCTGCATCAATGTTTCCAACCTGTTCATTGAAATACAGGTCAATCTCTTCATTGATAATCTGCAATGCACTACGCACAGTCATCGATGTACCGTCCGCTTCAAGGACACGACGGTATTTTGAATATACAGCCATGCCAGGGCCGATTGCAGATTGAGCAAGATCAACAGGAGCAATGTTGCTCTCCTGGAGTTTCCTCAATGCAGGACGCAACTCTCGTCGCAATGCAGCAATCAAGTTGCGTCGAGTGGCCTGAGGAGCGTCTTCAGGCCGCTTACGGCAAACAAGAACAATGGAGGAAGCCAAAGCGTTAGTTCCTTGTGAAATAGAACGTGAAGAGCATTCAGTATTCATCGGCCATGTACCAGTAATAGAAAATCCTGCTTGAATAACAGCATTTAACATGGTTTCCCAACCAGAAGACGCCTTGCTATTTCCATTTTCTAAATCACTTTGCTTGTAAGCGTAATATATAGTAACTGGCATATCATCACTTGTATATTTATTCATTTGCTTACATGCTGAAAGCATCCCACTTTCAAAAAAAGACTTTGCTCGATCTAAATCACCATCATGGCGATAAGGAGTGGCTATTAGTTCCTCTTTCTTCGGAACAAGCATAGTCTGAAATAATGCCGGATAAATATTCTTCAATGCTTGTCTCATCCAAACATAAAAGTAATCCGACAAATCCGCATAATCTATATTATCATAATAAGGTGGATCTGTGGAAACCATAACATTACGCAATCCACAATCAATTTGTGCATCAAATTGTTCTGCAACACCTTCTTTCTCTCTATAAAAGTCAAAAGAATCGGCTGTTATACTTCTTATTATATTACTAATATGAATGTCCCATGAACCCGAACTATTACTAAACAAATTGCTTTCAGCATAATCCCAAACCATAGAAATGGCCTGACGTGAAAACAGCTGTCGTGGGCACTGCGCGTTTGGCTCCCATCTATTTAACGAATTAGATAAGTCTGACATTTTATCAATTGCAAATGCCAAATATACACCTACTGCTTCGCCATAAGCCTTAGCTTCATTTCCACCAGTCCTAAGTGATAAGTGATCATTTTTTTTACCAGATATAATGGCATCCTCTTCAACTTTTGCCTGTACATCTGCTACTAATTGGCAGAATTCTGTCAGCGCAATCAATTGCCTCCTTGTAAAATAATCTTTAAATTCAAAAAATCCATACCTGCGTCCTTGTGCATTGCTTGCAAAAGTCCCTCTACATTCACCCCTTGGAAGTTTCTCCTCAATGTTATATGCTTCATAATAATCATTTACAGCAGAACTCTGTAATGCTGCTTCCTCCCTTGTAAACGGCAAATAAATTCGTTCATTTTTACCTTCTGCAACAACAGCAACCGGTACCGCTCCCATTCTTCCAGCATTCGCCTCTTCATCCGCATATTCGCCATTCACCATACCACTTTTACAGGCTGGACAACAAAACAGAGCTTTCTTTCCCTGTTTACTCCCCATTTCCAGCTTCTTATCGTACTTTCCATAATGAACCGTAAAGGAAAACTTCCCGTTCTCGCAAACAGGTTCCACCCAAGCCTCTTTTCCTTTCTTTTTTGAAAGAATATAGCTACTTATCAATGGCATCTCGCACCCACAAGCCGGATTCGGGCACTTTACCGTCCTCGCCCAGATCCAAGCGATTACTGTTGCCTCTCCGCCACCCTGTTCTCTTGGGACTTTCACTTTCGGATACAAATGTCCAATCCGCTTGAAAGCTTCCTGTTTCATCCACTCGCCGTAATAGCGAACATCTTCAGCCAATCCCTGTGCTCGTTCCCATCCTTCGATTGTGCTCGAAACTCTCGCGTCTGGATTCACAGGCGGCATCCCTGCGAAGCGTGGCGGAATCTCGATCATCGCCTTATTGATCATTACAGCGACCGGATTCAAATCATGCGCATGTGCCTCTAGCCCTAATCTCTGCGCTTCCAACGGAATCGCACCACCACCTGCAAATGGATCCAATAATGCCGGCGGATTGCCATTTGTAGAGCGCAAAATCTCATTCTTTGCAGCATTCAAGACTTCCTCATTATTGGAGTTTTCCCACACTACAAGGTCTTCCAAAATTTTGAACAATCGCTGCCTCTCGGTATTCTGTGCCTCCTCCGTTGGGAACTTTTCTGGATGCGAAGAAGGATCATCTACAAGGCTGGACCAGATCACTGCACGTGCTGTGGCAAGTGGCCGTCTTGCCCACCATAAATGAAGGGTAGACGGATGCCCATGACGGATCGACTTTTCCCTTGCAGATTCTGCATTTATCTTTTCCAGCGGCAATGCCACCTCAATCAACTTTTTGTTTGCCATATCCTTCTCCTATGCACAAAGCCGTTTTCTGATTTCGCTCATAAAATAATTAAAACTGGGGGAACTATTATTGTCTAAATCCATATATTCCCCTATATTCCTGGCCCACTCACATTTTTGTGAACCAATCTCCATATATGAGGAGCATTCTTTCATAAGCCTCGCCAACCCTCCAGGATAAATAACATCCGCCAATTTTTCCCATGTGCCGCAAATACTATCCTGTACATAACTACGGAGGACACTAATTCTCGCCCGAGGATACGCCGCTATTACCGCACTTTCATCTCCCAGCAACCAGGCTTCCATCTCTTCGACAGCAATACAAAAAACATGATCTATTGTAACCATATTTTGTAACACAACATTCTCCAATTGTGCCCGAAAGGATTCGGTATCACGGTCATCATTATCCAATACAATAATAATGGCAGCCTCTATTCCTTGCAGATATTTATCTGCAGATATTTATCTAATCCGCGCAATACCGTTGCCAGATCATTAAGCAGCTTTCCATCTTTTGTCTCTTTTACCGTATTCTTTTTTGTAAATCCTCCAAGTCCATGATATCCTATACATTGATGTGTAACCTGTTGGTTGTCATTTTCTATTTTTCCCATAATCTTCTCAATCAGTTCTTTCCCCGACGGATCCTCTATCAAAAAGTGAAAATGCATAGTCCCTCCATTAGCCGAAATACTCACTGTACCACAAGTCTCCTACCATTGCACCTTCATTTGCCAATTCCTTTACGAATTCATGCGAAGATGCCTGTTTTGCCACAGAGAAGCCGTCCTCCTGCTTTTCCAGAACCCATACTTCTTCCAGGGAAAGCGCATTTACAAAAAATGGACTGTGTGTTGTTACAAAGAGCTGCTTTCCATATCCACTCCCGGCGCTTTTTTTCATCTCAACTGCCAGTTTTGCCATATACTGATGATAAAGCCCATTCTCCGGTTCTTCCACAAATACAAGCTGACGCGGATTTCGTTCATGCAAGAGCAGATAATACGCAAACAATTTCAACGTGCCATCTGACATACGCTGAGAAAAGAACGGTTCCTCAAATCCATCCTGCCAAAACTCCAATACCATCTGTCCATTTTGAAGCTTTACAGGTTCTATCTTTGTGATATTCGGAATTTTGGTTTGAATATCCGCCAGAATCTTCTTAAACTCAGCCGGATTTTCTCGATACATATACTGAGCTACATTATTCAGATTGCTACCCGTGCGATTCAGGTGCTGTGCCGGTGCCGCTGTTTGAATCTGTCTCGCTGCATCAGGTGTGAAATAGCATAAGTACCAGCTTCTCAAGAAACCCAAAAACATTTCAATTCTGGAATACTGTTTCATTGCACCCAGCGTCACAATTCCCAATTTTCGTGTGTCTGCCAGTTCGACATTCACTTTTTCACCTTCGCCAACAACAGAACCATCCTCATTTTGTCCGCTGCCTGTTCCTTCAAATGCATATCCTTTTCCATCTGTCAGATACAGAAACGAAAGAGGTCTCCCGTTTTTTTTGATTTGGTCGACGCTGTCGCAAACGTTCCTCTTTTACATATGGTCGGTCGTAGACGTCCTTTGCAATGGTCAGTTCATAAGTAATTGGTCTGGAATTCTTGTTTTCCTTATAATAAATTTCAAAATGAATCGCATCTTTACTTCCCTGAGAAACTAATTTATCATATCCGCCTCGATTATTGGCATCACACGCGGTTTCTACATCAGAAAAAATACATTCTGATATAAATCCAAATGCATCTGCAAGAGTACTTTTTCCATTTCCGCTTGGTCCTATGACAGCAACCATATTCCCAAGTTCTTCACCTGATTGGTCGCTGAATAATTTCCCCATCTGTACATCTTTTAATGATCCATAATTTTGAATCTTAATTCCTAAAATTTTCCCCATGTCATTCCTCCTGGCATCAAATTACTTTATTTCATCTTTCACAAAACTGTCATTTCTGATACAGGACTTCCGATTCCTCAATCAGATCCTGTATATCATAATTTACACTCGTCGCCGTAAAGTCCGGTGCATTCTTAAACGGCTGTTTCAGATAAATCGTATGCGTATCATTACCATCCACTTCCACAATCGCCAGGATGAATTCATCCGGTTTATTAAGCGCCGTCAGAATCTCGTTTTTACTGACAGTAACAGTAGTAGAGCCTTTTGCGCGCCCTTTTACTTCAATAAACCGCAATGCGTTCGCATATACAGCCATGCGCTTCCTCATTCCTTCCGGAACATAAGATTCTACATCATAGCCACACTTCGACGCGCTCACATCGGTTGGACGATAACCCAGCGATGTCTCAATCTGGATGACCGCATTCATAGCTGCATACTCAACACTCTGCCTGTCTCCATGTCCGAAGGTATCCCCGGATGATGTCGCGGTAAGTTTATGCAACAATCCTCTCGGAATCACCAACGCTCCGCCCGTGATTACCGGCGGCATTGGCGAAATCCTGCGTTCTTTCTCGATTTCCGCCAGACGGCACTGCATCCGATTTTCCAGTTCCTCCGCCCGCCTTGCTGCCAGCTTTGAATTCAGTCTGGAATTTGTTTTGCCTGCTGCTTCTTTTTGCGCAAGATCCCCAGCACGAAAATCCCAATATTGGATCTCCGCTGTCAGGCGATCCTTGACAGCTTTTTCGGTCTTATCCAGCATGGTTTCCTTGCGCTTTTTTACCTCAGCAAAATGTTCAGGAATCAAATGCTGGATCGCATAGCCCTTTGCAATTCCTTCCACATCCTTACACAGCCAGTCCTGTGATTTCATCCAGTCATGAACCGCTTTGTACTCTTCATCCGTCGCTGCCCGATAATCCAGATACGGCGCATACCCGGCGCCTGATGCAGAACCATCCTTTTTGATCTCCACAAAATGAACATGTTTGGAAATCGTCCTCCGTGTTCCATCCTTTAACGTCACTCCATCCTGAACCGCATCCTCTATGTAGAAAAGGAGCCTTGCTTCCTCACTGAAATCACTGTCATCAATAAACACTGCGCCGCGTTTCATGACATCCACATTCTTTTCCCGGATCAGATCAATCGTCGCTTCCAGAAGCGGATGCCCCGGACAGATCAGCTCCGCCGGTGCCTGTCCCGGAATCACGCAGTATTCCTTATCAAAGCAAACTCTTTCGTACCGTTTTAAAACAGGTTCTCCATAACCAATCTGCATATCCCGGTTGCGCACCGCATACGAGACAGATGTGATCTGATATCGTCCGGTTTCCTTCTTCCGGATCTTTCCTCCAAGTGTCTGGAAGGCTTCTAGGAAAAATGATTCGATAAAATGCGGCTGCAGCTTGTGCGCTTCAATGTGCTCCATATCTTCACGGATCGCATTGACAGAATGAACATCCATCACATCATCCGTCAAAGCCTGTTCCTTGATCAGTTCCTTAAATTTATCCGGGTTCATGGAGTGATCCACGACCTGGTTCAGCCTTGCTCGTACCTCCGGATCGTTCCCGTACCGCACGGCCTCGATTAGCAGATCCCGCAAGGATTTATTTTCAAAAGACACTTTTCCAAGGATGTCAAATACCTTGCCGCCCAGAGCCTGTCTTTCCTCTTCCAGCTTTGCAAACAGTCTCTGGAATACAAAGCCCTCCCTAGTACATCGAATAATAATTAACTGGCTATACCTTCATTTGATTTTATGC
>JAJPYH010000045.1 GCA_021205045.1 Lachnospiraceae bacterium
TGTAGCATTTTTCATGTCTGTACTGAGCGTCTACAGCATTCAGAACTTTTTTGGCCTGAGCCACGATCTCACGACTGATTCCATCTCCCGGAATGCATGTAATATTCAATTTCATAGCGAAATCCTTCTTGATATTATTTGGTATTTTAAGTTATCGTAAACAGCTTTTTGATGATTACGATCCAGAGGATGCGCCGATTTATGGATGATATCTTAAATGGAAATATCGGCACATACTCATATATCTTACTCTAATTCTACAGAATTTTCAAGACACGGGTTTACTCTTCCTGAGCGAAAATATATCAATGCGCGGCTGTCAACTGATTAAATTTGAGCAGATTCAGCCTTTTCATTGTGCGGGAACGCAGATTCCGGCAAAGAAATAAGCCCAATGCAAGGCGGATTTGCTCCGCCATACACTGGGCTTTTTCATCTTTCCCTCAGATGTTGACCTGTATGTTTTGTCAGTTTTTACTCTTCCCGTTTTCACTGGCGTGCACAAGAGTATTCAGCACAGCCTTTACAACCTCCTGATTGTCCGGCGAAAGCTTGTCATACAACGCGAACTCATCACCGTATCTCTCAATGTAATGCGCCAGCCGGTCTCTGCCGCCGCCCTGGTTGTACTTCTCGTCTGTGAGCACCACAATATAATCCGCAGATACATTGTAAAACTTCGCCAGCTTTACTAACAGATCCGTGGGAATCATGTCCTCATTATTCTCAATTCTGCTGATCGTCTGCTGCGACGTTCCCAGTTCATTCGCAAGTCCCTCCTGTGTCAGGCCCCGCCTGCGCCTCAGCTCTTTTAAGCGTCCCATTCGTTATTCCTTTCCTCTTTCGTACTGTGGTCAAAGTTTCTCTTTCGTATCCTCTTATACTACAGATTCCGGGAATTTTTGTCAATCAATTGTTTGTGGCGAAATTATTAAATATTCCTAATTTTATTTCTCTTCCTGTCTCCTGAGATACCCGTCACGAAAAACGGAGACTCAGTCTCCGGCGTTTTTCCCCGTAATGCCCTTCTTTTTCAGCTCATGGCGGGACGCCAGGGCGGCGTACAGACAGCCTGCCGCTTCAGAAATCCAGAAAGCGTACCAGGCATACTCTACACCAAACAGCTTTGAAAAAAGCCAGATGCAGGGCACCAGCACAATTACCTGGCGCAGCGCCGTTCCCAGCATATTCACCACGCCGTTGCCAAGGCCCGACATGGAATACCCCAGAATGATGGTGACTGCCCCGAAGGCGAAGGTGACGGAAATAATGCGAAGAGCCGGTACGCCGATTTCAAGCATCTGTTCACTGGCCGAGAAAATCTGTAAAAGCGGAGAGGGGATCGCCATAAATATGATGGTAATGATCACAGCAATGCCAATGGCCAGAGGCAAAATCGTTTTGAGCAGTTCCACAATCCTGCCCGGCCTCTTCGCTCCATAGCTGTAACCGACGATAGGGATGGCCGCCTGGCCCAGGCCATTCATGGGCATAAACAGAAAATTCTGCAGCTTATAATACACCCCGAAAAAGGCAACCGCGGTGGAGGAGAAGGAAATCAGAATCGCGTTTACCGCCGACAGCATCACACTCCCCAGAGCCTGGGTAACAATCGTGGGAAGACCCACTTTGTATATGTTATAGAGAACAGTCCTGTCAATACGATACCCTTTGATTCCCACCTTCACAATCGGATTTTTCACAGTGTTTAAGATGACTGCCACAGCAGCGGATACCCACTGACCAATGACGGTAGCGATGGCTGCGCCCCGGATGCCCAGAGCCGGGCAGCCAAACAGTCCGAAAATCATAATCGGATCCAGAATCAGGTTGGTCACCGCTCCGGACACCAGGGAGATCATGCTGTCAAAGGTATCTCCCACCGACTGCAGAAAACGCTGAAACATGGTGCTGATAAAGGTACCCCCGCAGAAAATCATGCAGATAAACAGATATTGTCTGCACCAGGCGCCGATGGCTTCATCCTCCGTAAACATTCTCACAAACAGCCCTGTGCAGGTCAGTCCCAGAATGAGAAATACCACCATTCCCGCAAGAGACAGCATCATCCCTGTGGTAGCGATATTTTTGGTGGCCTCCTCATGCTTGGCCCCGATGCTCTGAGCTAAAAGCGCGTTGACACCAACACTGGTACCCACGCTGACAGCTATCATCAGAAGCTGTATCGGATAGGCAAGGGACACCGCCGTCAGGGCATTCTCCCCGATTCTTGCCACGAAAATGCTGTCCACGATATTGTACAGTGACTGCACCAGCAGGGAAAGCATCAGCGGCAGCGACATGTTGATCACCAGATTCGGCATGGGCATGGTGCCCATTTTGTTGCTTTGATTCATTTTTTTCTTTCCTTTCTGAAATTGACGTCCCTTTCATCGCAGAAAAAAAGAAGTGCAAACCCAAAAATCAGGTTTGCACTTCCAGACTTACATGTTTGTCGTAAAAGGTCGCATCCATAGACTGATTGTATCATGAACCGGTTAATGATTTCAATCTTTTTTTGAAAAATCTTCGGAAGAAGAACCGGACAGCTTACGCCTCTTCCTTCGCCGCCGCATCAATCTCCTTCTGGCAGATATCGGCAGGTGCCTGCTCATATCTGGCAAATTCATAGGAGAAAGTACCGGTGCCGCCGGTCATGGAACGAAGATCGGTGGAGTAGCCGTAAATCTCCATCTGCGGAATGTCAGCCACAATCTCGGTCTTGCCGCCGCCCTGAGGATTCATGTCCAGCACTCTGCCGCGGCGCTTATTCAGATCGCCCATGACATCGCCGGTGTTGGCATCGTCCACAACCACCTTCAGGGTTACGATGGGCTCTAAGAGCACCGGAGAAGCCGCCATAAAGCCCTTCTTGAAAGCGCCCACTGTGGCGATCTTGAAGGCCATCTCGGAGGAATCCACAGGATGATAGGAGCCGTCATAGAGGACAGCCTTTACGCCCACCACCGGATATCCGGCCAGAGGACCCTTGGCGCAGCAATCCTGCAGTCCCTTATCAACTGCCGGATAATAGTTCTTCGGCACTGTGCCGCCCACAACCTCCTGCACAAATTCATAGGGAACGGTCATATCATCGGAGGGAGAGAAGCGCATCTTCACATGTCCGTACTGGCCATGGCCGCCGGACTGCTTTTTGTGCTTGTACTCCACATCAGAGGTCTTGCGGATGGTCTCGCGGAAAGCCACGCGGGGCTTCTCCAGGATCATCTCCACCTTGTATTCATTGAGCAGACGGCTGGCAATCACATCCAGGTGCAGGTCACCCATACCGTAAATCAGCATCTGGCGGTTCTCACTGTCATTGACTGTTCTGATGGTCAGATCCTCAGCGCCGATCTTGGCTAACGACTGGGCCAGCTTGTCGATCTCATCTTTATTCTTCGCTTTGTATGCCTTATATGTATAGGGCTTTGATATCTCCGCCTTTCCATAAAGGATGGGGAAAGCTCTTGTGGCCAGAGTATCGCCTGTGCGGGCGTCGGTCAGCTTGGCAAGGGCTCCCAGATCACCGGCGTGAAGCTCCTTCACCTCGATGGGCTTATTGCCCTGAAGCACATAAAGCTTGCCGACCTTGTCCTCCGTTTCCCTCTCCACATTATATACGGTGTCGTCGGACTTGATAACGCCGGAGCAGACCTTGATCAGGCTGTACTTGCCGATGAAGGGATCCATCATGGTCTTATAAATGTATGCGGACTTGGCCTTGGAGAAATCATAATTGGCCTGATAGATCTCGTTGGTCTTGCGGTTGATACCGGCAATCTGGCGCATATCCGGGGAAGGCATATACTTTACAATATCGTCCAGCAGAGCGTAAACGCCCTGAATCACAATGGAGGAACCCGGAGATACCGGCACCACAGAGCCGTCGCAGACACTGTGCTTTAAGGCGGTGCGGATCTCATCCACTGAGAACTCATCGCCCTCAAAGTAACGCTCCATCATCTCCTCGCTGGTCTCCGCCACTGCTTCGATCAAAGACTCGCGGTATTTCTCCAGATAGGGCTGGCAATAGTCAGGGATATCGCAGGATACCACTTCCTTGCCGGACCACCGGTTGCCGGTCTCGCTGACCACATTGACATAACCGACGAACTTCTCATCCTTGCGGATGGGGAACTTGAAGGGCGCGATCTTCTTGCCGTAGAGGGCGGTCAGATCGTCCACCACCTGGCGGAAGGAGGCATGATCCACATCCATGCCGCTGACAAAGATCATTCTGGGCAGCTTATACTTCTCACACAGATCCCAGGCCCGCTTCGTACCGGCCTCCACACCGGCCTTGCCGTTGACCACGATCACAGCGCCGTCCGCCGCGGAAAGGGCTTCCTCCACCTCGCCTATAAAATCAAAAAAACCGGGGGTGTCGAGGATATTGACCTTATATCCCTCCCACTCGAGAGGAATCACGGAGGTAGAGATGGAAATCTTACGCTTCTGCTCTTCCTTTCTGAAATCACTCACCGATGTGCCGTCGTCCACCTTGCCCAGACGGCTGGTAATACCGGACAGATATGCCATAGCCTCCGCCAGGCTGCTCTTGCCGGCGCCGCCATGTCCAAGCAGGGCAATATTTCTGATCTTGTCAGTTGTGTAAACATTCATATAGTCGTACCTCCACAAAAATTAAGCAATCTTGTCTCGCCGGGAAAATCCGCCCGGCCCAAAATATGTAACTATGATACATGATTTTCTCTTTGTTTGCAACTGTTTTTGTGAAAATGTATTGCTGTACCCCAAAAATTGGGCTTTTTTGTTGTGCCACTTTTACAAACTTCATTCCTTCGCGGATGAAACTTGCTTTTTGGATTTCCTTGTGCTATAGTCAGTTGCGGGTTAAAAACACTTAACCATACACATATTTTTAAGAAAGGAAAAGTTACTTTTTCAATAGTAACAGGGGGATTCAAATGAAAAAACAATCCGGGAAAAAGGGGCTGATTGCGGTTCTTATCCTTGTAGTGCTGATCGCCGTATTTGCGGTCGTCTATTCTGTCATGTCTCCTTCCTCCTCTCAGGGAAGCAAGTCTCTGACCATCGAAGTGATCGACAATGAGGGAGTGACCACTACTTACTCCGTTCAGACGGACGCCGAGTACCTGCGCCAGGTAATGGACGAAACCGAAGGACTGACCTATGAGGGCACGGAGTCCGAGTACGGCATGTATGTGGAGACCGTCAACGGCGTGACCGCTGATTACAATACAGACGGCGCTTACTGGGCCTTCTATGTGGACGGCGAATACTGCAATTTCGGCATCGACTCTCAGCCGGTGAACGACGGAGAGGTTTATACCATCGAGTACACAGTATATTATTAAAATCCGGCGAAAACGACCGTCTGTTTTCTGAAAAAGAACACAGGCGGTTTCTTTTTTATTTCTGATCTACAGACAAAGGAAACAGGCTTATGGGAAACCCTTCCGGAATTTCAGTAAAGGATATCGCTTTGATTGGTATGATGATCGCCACCATTGAAGTGGTAAAGGACGTTCTGGCCTTTTTGCCGAATGTGGAGCTGGTGACCCTGCTGATTGTTCTGTACACCCTGTTTTTCGGAAAGCGGATTCTCTTTGCCATCCCTGCGTTTGTGTTCCTGCAGGGCCTGCTCCACGGGTTCGGGCTGTGGTGGATCATGTATTTATATGTGTGGCCTCTGCTGGCTCTTCTGACATTCCTGTTCCGCAGACAGACCTCTCTGTGGTTCTGGAGCGCATTCTGCGGGCTGTTCGGCCTCTTCTTCGGGGCGCTTTGCTCCCTTCCTTATATTATTTTAAGCGGTCCGGCGGCAGCCCTTGCCTGGTGGGTTGCCGGCATTCCCTTTGACATCGTTCACGGAATATCCAACGCCGTTCTGTGCTTCGTTCTGTTCAGGCCTCTCCATTTTGCTCTCAATAAGCTGAAAAATGCGTGGTTTTAATCCCTGACACAAAATATGATGACCGGAACTGTTGATTTTTGTCATATATTCTGCTATTTTAATAGGAAATTACCGTTAACCTGACCCTCACTTTTTCGAGGGTTCTCTTTTTGGAGTTTACTGTTATGTTAAAAAAATATCGAAGCTGCATCCCCATGACCGTCAAGTATCTGGTATGCCTGGTTTTCGCCCTGCTCCCTCTCCTGACAATGAATACCGCCCGGTATTCTGCGGCGGCGCTGACCGAACTTGCTCTGATCGCCGTGCTGTCAAACGCGATCGCATTAAAAAGGCCGGTTCCGGCAAACATTTTCAACGACATTGCCATTTTTTTATTTAACGCACAGATGGCCGTCCTGTTCTTTGCCAACTACTATATCGAAACCGTTATGATCTCCAATCTGGCGTCAGCGGAGGATTTATCAGGAAACGCTGTGGAATATATTGCTGCGGTGATCATCATTCTGATCGCCAGCCTTCTGCCCATCCGGGCTGTGGGCAGGTGCTTTCTTGACCGGGCCTGGAAGACCTGCGCCTCGATCCTCATTGCGGCGGCTCTCGTTGGCGGTTCTCTTCTGCTTGTGGGCGGCGTTTATTCTCCTTTTGTCAATTACGGAATTCTGCTGAAGCAGGAATACAAAATCTATGAAATGAGAAAGCTTGTCAGTCAGGAAATGGACACCGATGATATCTCCGCTGCATTTTATTCGGAGGAAGTATCCGATTACAGGCAAAAGGACGCCGCCCTTCCCGAACAGCCCAATGTGATCCTGATCTTTACGGAAGGGCTGTCTCAGAATGTGATAGACGATGAGCGGGACATCATGCCAAACGCGCCCGCGCTGGAGGCAAAATCCATCAATTTCACCGGATATTACAATCATACCTTTGCCACCTACCGGGGGCTCAGCGGGCAGCTGTACTCCGGCTATCAGATGGACAATCTGGATGAAAACTGCCTTGTCTCTCTTCAGGGCGTTCTCTCTGAGGAGGGCTACCGCACGGTATTGATCAACGCGGAGCCTCTCAACGGGGATTTTACTTCCTATCTGAATGCTTTGGGCTTTGATGAGGTCATAGGAGATCCGGAGGAAATCACCTCGGGGCTTGCGGATTCCTATACCGACGGCGAGGTGTATGAGCTTTTGTGGGAAACGGTGACGTCCCTTTCTGAGAGCGATGAGCCATTCTTTACCGCAATTTATACCTTTGGCACTCACGCCTCCTTTGTCAGCAATGAGGAAGCCTTCGGGGACGGCAGCGACGATGTGCTGAACAAATTTTATAATTCCGACTATCAGCTGGGTCTCTTTCTGGAGAAATTTGAGGAAAGCTCTCTGGCAGATAATACGATTATTGTCGATACCGCCGATCATGCCGCTTATCAGGCCAGTGAGTTTGCACCCTCTTTTCCTGACTATGTGCGTTCCAGCTCCCAGACAGACGAAATCCCCTTCTGTATTTATTATAAAGGGATAGAGCCGGAGACAATCGAGGTCGGCGGGCGCAATTCTCTGGATCTTGTGCCCACAATTCTGGACTATCTGGATATCAGTGTACCCAATTATTTTCTGGGAGACAGCCTGTTTTCTGAGGATGAAGGGAACTCTGCGTATGACACCATCTTCTATTCCGAAGCCAGTCCTCTTTCCACTGAGGGCGGCATGATTGCCAACCTTGGGGAGGAGGAAACGGAATGGTTTGAGGATATCCTGCGGCAGTATTTTGCAGCGAAGCTCTCCAATCCTTCTTCCGACGCCCTGGAAAATGTCAACACCATGTCCTCCACCCGGACGGAAACCTCCCTCTCCGATGACGGCCAGACCCTTGAGGTCGCCTATACCCCGGCGGGCCGCGAAAGCTACAGCCAGTACTGGTTCGCCGTATGGAGCGCGGAGAATGCTCAGGATGACCTGGTCTGGTATCAGGCGGAGAAAAAAGCAAACGGCACATGGGCCTACAGTGTGCCTCTCTCCTCCCATTCCCTGGAGGGCGAGATTGAAATAGATATTTACGGAGGAAGTACAGAACCCACGGACAAGCTGGATCTGGTCACAATCCTGCTTCCATAATCCATTTCAGGCTCAAAACAGTTATTTTTTCTTTACACGATGATAACATTTATTTTGGTGTTAGTCAGCAAAAGGGTCGTTCGATCAGATCAGCAGTAAGCCA
>JAJPYH010000154.1 GCA_021205045.1 Lachnospiraceae bacterium
CAGGAGCGGAAGGCGAAGATCCGGAAGGCGGTGTCGGCAATGGTGCTGCCGGTAAGGGCCTGGAAGGTGAGGCTGGCGGGGAAATGCCCGGCGCCAGGAACGCCGGAGACGGCGCAGAGGACGAGGGGAACATCTCCATTCCGGATTCTGGGAGCAGCAGCCATCTGATTGGGGATTTTGAGATTATCTATCAGATGCCGGAGCTTCCCACAGGCTGTGAGATCGTGGCGATGACCATGGTGCTGCATTATTATGGGTATGATGTGGACAAGACGGAAATGGCGTCGGAATATCTGCCCACGGCTGCCGCGTCTTTTTATTATGGAAGTGATGGCCTGAAATATGGGCCTGATTTAAATAAGTATTTTGTGGGAGACCCGTTTACGAATGCAGGTTATATCTGCGGCACGGAGGCAATCCTGACTGCCGCCAATTCTTATCTGCAGGATGAGGACAGTACGTTGAAGGCCGTGGATATGACCGGGGCCACTGCGGAGGAGCTGTATGAGCTGGTCGGCCGGGATGTGCCGGTGGTGGTGTGGGTAACCATTGGAATGGTGGAGCGCTATTCCACCGCAGGCTGGTATACGGAGGAGGGCGAGTATGTGGAATGGAGCAGCAACGACCACGGTGCGGTGCTGATCGGGTACACGGAGGACACGGTCACCATCGCTGATCCGATTTCCGGGCTGGTGGAGTACAGCCGGGAGGATTTTGAGAGTGTCTTTGAGTCCCGGGGGAATCAGTGCGTGGTGCTGCGGTAATGATTATTGAGAACACTTTTATTGGAAAAGCGGCAATCGTCTTGATTTTGCCGCTTTTTTTGTCTATAATTGTGTTATTATTGACAGCCGGTTTGAAACAGATGATCAGTTACAAAGGGGGATGCCTTTCGGGTATGTTTGTTAGAGACTGATGCTCTGTTTTAAGCTGACTGTGAATCAGTTACGAAAAGAGAGGAACTTATATGAAAATTATTGATATCATCACCGGCGACAAGCCCAGTCTTTCCTTTGAGGTTTTCCCGCCGAAGACCAGCGCTACTTATGAATCTGTGATGAAGGCGGCGGGCACCATCGCGGATCTGCATCCCAGCTATATGAGTGTCACCTACGGCGCGGGCGGCGGCACTTCCCAATATACCATGGAGATCGCTCAGTTTCTGCAGTCTAAGGGGGTTACGCCCCTGGCGCATTTAAGCTGTGTCTCCTCCACGAAGGAGGATGTGGCCCAAAAGCTTGTGGAATTAAAGGAGAGGGGCATTGAGAATGTGCTCGCTCTCAGGGGGGATATTCCGGAGGGGCTGGATATGACCAGTCTGGATTATCATTATGCCAGCGAGCTGACCCGTGAAATCCGGGCAGCCGGGGATTTCTGCATCGGCGGCGCCTGCTATCCGGAGGTGCATCCGGACAGCCTCAACAGCGTGGAAGATATCCGCCATCTGAAGGAAAAGGTGGACGCAGGCTGTCAGTTCCTGGTGACGCAGATGTTTTTTGACAATACTATTTTCTATAATTTCCTGCGCCGGGTCCGGGAGGCAGGGATTACGGTGCCGGTGATTCCGGGGATTATGCCGGTGACCAACGCCAGACAGATCAAGCGCTCCATTGCGCTGTCCGGCAATTCTCTGCCCCAGCGGTTCCGTTACATCATCGACCGCTACGGCGACAAACCGGCGGCCATGAAGCAGGCGGGGGTTATCTACGCCTCCGAACAGATCATTGATCTGTACGCCAACGGCATCAACGCGGTGCATGTTTATTCCATGAATAAGCCGGATGTGGCGGCGGCGCTGCAGGCCAATTTAAGCGAGATTATCTGATGGCCGGGGTTTTGAGGGAGGTTTCTCCTGATCAGGTTCCTGTGAATGAGAGAGAATTCACCGCCCGCCTGGGACAGCCGGTTTCGGCGCTGCAGCCGGGGCTGCGGGAGGAGTGCGAGGCGCTGCTGCGTGAGGCGGCTGTGTATCGGTACTGTTTTCGGGAAACGAAGGTGACCCGGCCAGGGGAGGACAGGCTGGATCTGGGCTTTGGAGAGTTTCACAGCCATGCCCTGACCTTAAATCTGCGGGGCTGTGAGGAGGCCATCCTTTTTGCGGCGACTCTGGGAGCGGGGGTGGACCGGCTGATGAAGCGGTTGTCGGTGACCTCTCCGGCCCGGCATTTTGTGGTCAACGCCCTGGCTTCGGCGAAAGCGGAGGCGCTGTGCGATCTGGCCAACCGGGAGCTGGCGACCATGGTATTGGGGGAGACGGGACGCAGCTGCGCGCCCCGGTTTTCTCCGGGCTATGGGGATGTGCCTCTGGCCATCCAGCCGGGCTTTCTTCAGTTCGTGAACGGGGGGAAGCTTCTGGGAATTACGCTGTCAGAGGCGTGTTTTATGTATCCCACAAAGTCGGTGACGGCAGTGATTGGGGTACGGGAGTGAAGGAAAAATGACACCAATTCTTGAACGCATCAAAAAAGAACGTATTTATCTTGACGGCGGCACCGGTACCATGCTGCAGGCCGCGGGCCTTTCCGGCGGCAAGGGGCCGGAGCTGTGGAATCTGGAGAATCCGGCGGAAATTGTGAAGCTTCACCGGGCTTATCTGGAGGCAGGCTGCAGCGTCATCTCCACCAACACCTTTGGCATTAACTGCCTGAAATATGACAATTACGAGGAGCTGATCCGGGCGGCCTTCGCCTGCGCCAGGGAGGCGCTGAAGGGGTATCCGGACCGGTATCTGGCCTTTGATGTGGGTCCCACGGGACGGCTTTTGCAGCCCATCGGGGACCTGCCCTTTGAGGAGGCGGTCTCTGTCTTTGCGGCCAATATGCGTGTGGCGGCGGAGTGCGGGGCGGACTGCGTTCTGATTGAAACCATGAACGACAGCTATGAGACCAAGGCGGCGGTGCTGGCGGCGAAGGAGAACTGCGATCTGCCGGTGTTTGTCACCAATGTGTTTGACTCCTCGGGAAAGCTGATGACCGGGGCGGATCCGAAGGCCATGATTGCCCTGCTGGAAGGGCTTGGCTGTGACGCCGTGGGAATGAACTGTTCTCTGGGGCCGGATCAGATGCTGTCTCTGGTGCCGGTGTTTGCCCGGTATGCCTCGGTGCCCATCATTGTGACGCCCAACGCGGGCATCCCCCGGGTGGTGAAGGGGCAGACCATCTATGACATCGGGCCGGAGGATTTTGCACAGTATATGGTGCAGATTGCCGGGGCCGGAGCCACCATTCTGGGCGGCTGCTGCGGCACCACGCCGGAATATATGCGCCGGGTCATTGAACTGACCAGGAATTTGCCCTATGGGCTGCCGGAAAAAAAGGAGCGGACCCTGATTTCCTCCTATACCCATGCGGTGGAGTTAAAAAACGGCCCGGTTCTCATCGGGGAGCGCATCAATCCCACGGGCAAGAAAAAGCTAAAGGAGGCTCTGCGCACCCGGAATTTTGACTACATTCTGCAGGAGGCCATCCGCCAGAGCGACGCCGGAGTTCCGGTGCTGGATGTGAATGTGGGTCTTCCTGAGATCGATGAGCCGGAGATGATGTGCGCTGTGATCAGCCAGGTGCAGGCGGTCAGCGACACCGTGCTGCAGATCGACACCTCCGACCCCAAAGCCCTGGAGCAGGCCATGCGGCTGTATAACGGGAAACCCCTGGTGAACTCGGTCAACGGCAGTGAAAAGAGCATGAAGGCGGTGCTGCCTCTGGTGAAAAAATACGGCGGCGCCCTGATTGTGCTGACCATCGGGGAGGACGGCATCCCGGATACTGCTCTGGGGCGGCTGGCCATCGCCGAGCAGGTGGCGGCGGAGGCGGCAACATACGGCATTGACAGGAAGGAACTGATCGTAGACCCTCTTGCCATGACCATCTCCTCGGACGCCAAAAGCGCGGGGATAACCCTGGAGGCCATCCGGTTATTAAAGGAGCACGGCTTCAGCACCAGTCTGGGGGTATCCAATATTTCCTTTGGGCTGCCCACCAGGGACAGGATCAATTCCACCTTCTTTGCCATGGCGCTGGAGACAGGGCTGGACTGCGCCATTACGAATCCCTTCTCCGAGCCCATGATGGATGTGTATTATGCGTTCCGGGCGCTGCGGGTGTATGATACCAATTGTACGGATTATATTGCCTATGCCACGGAGCATCCGCTGAGTTTGGGGACGGCAGGGGCTGTCAGCGGAGCAGGAGCATCAGGAGCCGGAGTTCAGGGCGTGGCAGACGAAACCGGAGGAAAAAATATTTCCTCCGGGGAAAGCCCCCTTCAGTACGCCATCCGCATGGGCTTAAAAGAGCGCGCCCAGGCGGAAACACGGACTCTGATGACGCGGATCGAGCCTCTTTCGGTCATCAACGACCATGTGATCCCCGCTTTAAATGTGGTGGGGCAGGCCTTTGAGCAGAAAAAAATGTACCTGCCGCAGCTTTTGATGAGCGCGGAGGCGGCCACCGCCTCCTTTGAGATCGTAAAAGCCGCCATGCCCCCTGCAGCAGAAAATGACGGAAGCGTCAGGCCGGTTATCCTGGCTACCGTTCAGGGAGATATCCACGATATCGGCAAAAATAGCGTTAAGGTCATGCTGGAGAGCTTCGGCTTCCTGGTCTATGACCTGGGGAGAGATGTGCCTCCGGAGACGGTGGTGGAGAAGGCCAGAGAGACAGGCTGTCAGCTGGTGGGCTTAAGCGCCCTGATGACCACTACGGTTCCGGCCATGGAGGAGACCATCCGCCAGCTCCATGAAGAGCTTCCGGAGGTGAAGACCGTGGTGGGCGGCGCCGTGCTGACCCAGGAGTACGCGGACATGATTCACGCGGATTTTTACTCGAAGGACGCCATGGATACCGTGCGGTACGCGGAGGCGTTTTATGATGACAAAACCTGACCTCCGCAAAGCGCGGGGAAATCTGGGGTATCATCGAGGAGCACATAACGCGAATATCCACAGGGCGCTCTGTGAGGAAATCCGGGCATCATTGAGAGACCCCTGGGAGTCATCGGAGTTCATGTAAACAATCCATGGAAAAATGTTGGATTCTAAACAAAGCCTGTCGAAAACCTTAAATTTTCATAGCTGGCTGTTTTTACAGATTTTTTGTGTTACAATGACCGAAAAAGCACAGTCATTGTCCCATTCATCGCCTGTACGCATGATTATTGGAAGCGGATTGCCATGCGGAAGCTTTCGGCGGCGATGAAGTGTCAATCACAATGATTCTGAAAGGACAGCCATGCTTCAATTACATAATATTTGCAAACAATATAAAACCGGCGACCTGGTGCAGACAGCCCTGAATGATGTCAGCTTAAATCTGCGCGACAATGAGTTTGTGGCGATTCTGGGGCCCAGCGGCTCCGGCAAGAGCACCATGCTCAATATCATCGGCGGGCTGGACCGCTATGACAGCGGCGATCTGATTATCAACGGTATTTTCACGAAGAAATACACTGATCGGGACTGGGATTCCTACAGAAATCATACCATCGGGTTTGTATTTCAGAGCTATAATCTGATTCCTCATCAGACAGTGCTGGCCAATGTGGAGCTGGCGCTGACCATCTCCGGTATTTCCAGGGCGGAGAGGCGTAAGCGCGCCCAGGATGCGCTGAGAGAGGTGGGACTGGGCGATCAAATGCACAAAAAGCCCAACCAGATGTCCGGCGGCCAGATGCAGCGTGTGGCAATTGCAAGAGCCCTGGTCAATAATCCGGATATTCTGCTGGCTGACGAGCCAACCGGAGCGCTGGACACGGAGACCAGCATCCAGGTCATGGAGCTGTTAAAAGAGGTTGCCAGAGACCGCCTGGTGGTCATGGTGACCCATAACCCGGAGCTGGCGGAGCAGTACGCCACCCGAATCGTGCGCATTCAGGACGGAGTGCTGAAAAGCGATTCCGACCCTTATGTAGTGGATGAGGCTTCCCTGGCCGAGCCGGAGCACAAAAACATGGGACATTCTTCCATGTCTTTTCTGACGTCTCTGTCACTTTCACTCAATAACCTTGCTACAAAGAAAACAAGAACCTTCATGACCGCCTTTGCGGGATCCATCGGTATCATCGGCATTGCGCTGATTCTGTCTATTTCCACCGGCGTCAATGATTACATACAGAATATCGAGGAGGAGACGATGTCTGAATATCCCATTCAGATTACCTCCAGCGGCTTCGATCTGTCGTCCATCATGAGCACTCAGGATACGATTTCAGGTTCTCAGACGGAAGGAGAAGAGGGTACGGTCACTGTCACGGAGATTTTGTCCGGCATGTTTACCAGTCTGAGCAGCAATGATATCGCGGCGCTGAAGGAATATCTGGACAGCGGGGAGAGCGGAATCGAATCTTATGTGAAGGGAATCGAATATATTTACGATATTGAGCCGCAGATTTATATTGCCGATGGAAGTGAATACAGGATGGTAAATCCTAATTCCCTTTCCTCTTCCTCCAGCAGCATCAGCGCTTCTTCTTCCATTTCTTCTTATATGAGTCTGATGACTTCCTATATTTCCGGTATGAATGTCTTTTATAAAATGCCGGAAAATGAGGAGCTCTATATCAATCAGTATGAGGTGAAGGCAGGGCGCTGGCCTGAGAATTATGATGAGTGTGTCCTGGTGCTCACCTCTTCCGGAAGCGTCAGCGATCTGATGCTGTACATGCTGGGACTGGAGGACTACAGTGAGCTGGAAGATATAATGGAGCGGTATCAGGATGGGGAGGACGTATCCATTGCCTCTGCTGACGGTACCTATAGCTACGATGACATTCTGGGAATTACCTTTCAGATGATCACCAGCGCGGACTATTACGCCTATGACAGTGAGTATGAAATCTGGGTGGATAAGAGCGGAGATACCGCCTATATGAATGAGGTGGTGGCCAACGGGGAAGAGCTGACCATTGTGGGCATTGTGCAGCCTGTGGAAAACGCTTCCAGCGAGGCACTGACCTCCGGCATCAATTATCCTGCCTCTCTGATCGATCATATCGTGGAAAAAGCGGCCGAAAGCGATATTGTAAAAGAACAGATGGCAAACTCGGATATCAATGTGCTTTCCGGAGAGGAATTCAGAGAGGAGACCAACGACTTTGATTTAAGCTCCATTCTGAACATAGACGAGGATGCGCTGGCGGAGGCTTTTGGTTTCGGTGATCTGGAGGATCTGTTTGATCTGAGCGGTCTGGAGGATCTGTTTGATCTGGATTCCTTCACCATAGATGAGGATTCCCTTGATCTGTCGGTTTCCACGGATCTGGGAGACATGACTCTTGATTTCAGTGAGTTGGATCTGGGGGATCTGGATCTGAGCGATATGGATTTGAGCGACCTGGATACCAGCAGTTTCACTTTGGATATGAGCGACCTTGACCTGAGCAGCCTGCTCAGCGGTATCAAATTTACCGGAACCCAGGAGGATCTGACGGCGCTGATGGAGGATCTGATCGACGGGTACTGGGATTACGTGCCGGACGGATATGAGGATCTGGAGGATATTTTCACAGCTTATCTGGGGACGGACAGGGCGCAGGAGATTCTGGGAAAATGGGCGGCGGATTATCTGCCCTACGACAGTGGGGAGCAGGAGGAAGATCCCGGGACGGAAGGCGATGGAGAAGACAGCGGGTCAACGGGAGGCGGAGAGGATTCCGGCTCAGCAGGTGACGGAGAGGACAGCGGGTCAACGGGAGACGGAGAGGATTCCGGCTCAACGGGCGATGGAGAAGATGGCGGCACGACTTCAGAAGATACCGCATCCGCAGGGAGAACAACAGTGCAGACCATGGCGATGACCTCAGGAATGTCGATAAATAGCGGAACGTCTGTATCGGCAGATACCGGTTCCATGGCGGAACTGTCTATGAGTAATGCGTCCTTCAGAAGTATGTCCGCAGTGACGGTTTCCGCAAGTGTGCAGTCAGATGCCGGAGAGAATGATGATGGCAATGAGAATTCGGGTGAAAGCGGAAGCGGAACGGGAGAGGAGAACCCTGACGAGTCCGGCAGCGGCACA
>JAJPYH010000030.1 GCA_021205045.1 Lachnospiraceae bacterium
TTACTGCTGATCTGATCGAACGACCCTTTTGCTGACTAACACCTATATTTTTTATAAATTTCAAGATTATTAAGGTTGTAAAAAACTCATATATGATGTAAACTTTTTTCATCAAAATCTGAAAGGCATCGACAGGATATGGTAAAGGAAGGTTTGAAACCTGATACGATTTTGAAGAGCTATTGGAACGGGACAGAGAGATCGCAGATTTTTTCAATGCTGTGCTCTATGATGGAGAAAGAGTGATCCAGGCGCAGGAGCTGGCGCCGGATGACACGGACAGTTCGGTTGTCTTGGAATACAAAAAGGCCGTTGAATCTCTTGAAGGCTCCCGGGACAAGATTAAGATACATAAGAAACTGGGTTCCGATGGTAAGGGAATCGGACTGCTTGGACTGGAGTTTCAGGACTATATTTCTTACCAGATGCCGCTGAAGATGATGGGATATGACTACAGCTCGTATCACAAGCTGTATAAGAGCAATGTGGAGCAGTACCAGGGGAAAGACAGCTCCAAAAGAAAAGCCATGACCAGGGATGAATTCCTGTCAGGAATGAAAAAAGAGGACAGGCTTGTGCCGATCATCAACATCGTGGTATATTATGGTCAGGAACCCTGGGACGGTCCCATTACACTTCACGAAATGCTGGATATCCCGGCAAAGCTGGAGAGATACGTAAGCGATTACCGGATAATGCTGCTGGTAGAAGCACGCAACAGCGACCTGAAGCTGCATAATGACGATAATATCGACTTATTTACCATGCTCAGGATCGCTCTTGGTCAGAGCCATTCGCCCTCCGAGAAGCGGAAGCTGCTGATCCAGTACGATGATGAGCACAATCCGTCGAAGGATGTTATGATGGTAGTGTATGGATTAATGGGTGTCAAAATGGATTATGACAGGCTTGAGCGGGAAGGAGGAAGCATGAGAACGGTATTTGACGAAGTTTATGATGAAGGAAGAGCGGAGGGAAAAGCAGAGGGCAAAACTGAAGGAAGAGCCCAGGAGATTGTGGGCATATACAGAGAACAGGGCTTTTCTGATGAGGGAATTCTGGAAAAGCTTCAGACCAGACTGAATGTGTCTCTGGATCAGGCGAAAGTATTCCTTTGGGGTTAGGAACTGTCACGAAATAACTTATGCATCTTGCACCGTCTAATACGCGAATCGCAGGCCATAAAAGCCTCGTCGTAGCCCGCTACGCCTACGTTTTTATGGCCTGCGCTTCACGCATTACCCGGCACAATCTGTACAAGTCATTTCGTGACAGTTCCTAAACAGATGGCGCAGCGATCAGAAATACAATAGGGCAGCACTTTCACAGCCCCTTGCCGGGATGGCTTCATCCTGGCAGGGGGCTTTTGCCGCTCAGTTTTCGAAGACCTTCGTCCAGCATCCTCAGCGTCTCCTCTTTGGAATACACCAGATGGCTGCCGGACAGGGAGGTGAAAAAGTCCCGGAAGGCCTGACAGATGGACTTTTCCGAGATATGAATATTACAGTAAAAGGCGCCTCGCGGAAAAGTCGAGGTCGTATCAAAATAGGCGTTTCCGTTCGAATCCATGGATAAGGTCAGATAATCCGGAAGCCGCAGAAGGGAGGGCCGGGCAATCAGACCGGTTACCTTTCCATCGGCGATATCATTCCGCAATCGGGTCAGGAGATAGATTCTGTCCTTCACTTCAGCGGCTGAGATATACTCCGGAGGCAGTTCCGCCACAATTCCCGTTTCAATAAAATACTGCAGTCCCTTCTCTGAAAATACGGTGCAGAAATTCTTTTCCACCGTCTGCAGCAGAGACGCATGCTGCATCGCGGCCTCCGCCATAGTGGTCATGGGGGAGTTCTCCGCCTTATAATATTTGTGGATGATCTCTGGTGTATAATAGCGGCCAAAACAGGGCTGAGACATCAGATAAAGATTCCCGTTGGGATCAACGAGGGAATTGCTGATGTCAAAAAGATCCGCTACACTTGCCGCGAGGAATACCAGCGGCTCACAGTGCTCCATCAGCGCCTTGAAATGATCGGAATAGACATCAATCAGGTTTGTGTTCTGCTGAATGTACGCTACGGACAGATCCTTTTTCAGGAGAATCAGATAATGGGGCGTGATGATATAATAATTCAGCGGGTTAATAAAAGTGCTCCCCACATTTTCGTAGAAACGAAAGGGACGGTAGGACTCCCGGGACACCAGAGACTGGGGAATGATCTGCCTGAGCAGCTGTACATTCTTCACACTGCTGTCGCTGTTGATGGAGGAAATACAGAAAAGCTGCTGCACATCAAACTTTTATCCGCCCAGCCACTGGCTGATAAAGACCTGTGACAGATCCATATCCGGCGGCAGAAAAAGCCGGAAGGCGGCATGATCATTCTGCAAAATCTCGTAATAAAGAATGGCATTCACCGTATTCAGAACGGCAAGCTCTCCCTGAACAGGTGCGTTTTCACTGATCGGGGGGGGTGTTACTGCGGCTGGAGAAACAGTCGCTGTCTGAAACTGAAAAGAAGCCAGATATTTTAATAAGTAAGATACAGCGGTTCGGTTTTTACACACCGACTCCCCCTGCAGCAGAATATCATAGAGCCGGAAAAACTCCTGGCGCTCCTCCAGGGATAATTGAAAATGATCGGCCAGGGCGTGTACCACATGATAAGGCAGCTGACGCTCCCCGTTTAAGGCCTTATGGATGGAGGTGCGTTCCGCGCCGATGCTGCGGGCCACGGAAGAGATAGACTCTTCGCTTTTATCAAACAGTTTTTTTAAGTAGGTACTGAATTTAGATGTATTGTTCTTGTTTTCCATTTTCTCCTCCGTAACAAACTCATTTATTTGACGAAGAAATCCTTCGAAGAAACGCTCTGAGTGAAGAAAGAGAAGAAACTGCCAGGAGAATGCTCCTGAAGGGAAAATTGTCTGTGGAAGAGATTGCGGAATATGTGAACCTGACAGTGGAAGAGATCCGCGAAGTGAAAGAGGAGCTTCAGTAGGAAGAAAAAGCGCCGAAGATCATTGATATATGCAAAGAGCAGGGGCTTTCTGATGAGAAAATTATCGAAAAGCTCCAGGAAAGACTGGATGTGTCTCTGGACAGGGCGGAGGAGCTCTTCTGGGGGAAACAGCCGGTATGGTGATGAGAAAGTCAAATACGTCCGCGTATTCTGCCTTATGAGGGGAATTCTATGATCTTAGAGGCTGATTTGTGAGACTTGCGAATAATTCAGGCGAGTTTATATTTTTTTTATAAATTTCCAGAATATTGAGGTTGTCAGAAACCCAAATATGATGTAAACTTTTTTCATCAAAATCTGAAAGGTAACGACAAAGTATGGCAAAGGACGGCCTGAAACCTGATACGATTTTGAAGAACTATTGGAACGGGGCAGAGAGATTCGCGGATTTTTTCAATGCAGTGCTTTATGATGGGGAGGAGGTCATCCGGGCGCAGGAGCTGGCACCGGATGATACGGATAGTTCAACGGTCATTGAATATCAGAAAGCTGCCGAATCTCTTGAAGGATCCCGTGACAAGATTAAGATACATAAGAAACTGGGTTCTGACGGTGAGGGAATCGGATTGCTCGGTCTGGAGTTTCAGAGCTATATTTCTTACCTGATGCCGCTGAGAGTCATGGGATTTGACTATAGTGCATATCACAAGCTATATAAGAGTAATGCAGAGCAGTATCAGAGGGAAGATAGCCTCAAAAGAAATGTCATGACTAAAGACGAGTTTCTGTCCATGATGAAAAGAGAAGACAGACTTATACCGATCATTACCATTGTAGTGTACACAGGTCGGGAACCGTGGGATGGCCCGACTACACTTCATGACATGCTGGATATTACGGCAGAGATGGAGAGGTATGGAAGCGCGTACCGCATGATGAGGGTTGTGGGACGCAACAGCGACCTGAAGCTGCGCAATGACGACAATATCAATATGTTCAGCATGCTCAGGATCGCCCTTGACATGAGCCGCCCGCCTTCCGAGATACGGAAGCTCCTGCTTCAGTACGAGGATGAGCACAATCCATCAAAGGACGTTATGATGGTAGTATGCGGATTGAGCGGTGTTAAAATGGATTATGACAAATTTGAACGGGAGGGAGGAACCATGAGGACGGTATTTGATGATATTTACGATGAAGGGAAAGCGGAAGGAAAAGTGGAAGGAAAAGCAGAAGGGAAAACCGAAGGAAGAGCTCAGGAGATTGTAGGTATATACAGAGAACAGGGCTATTCTGACGAGGGAATTCTGGAAAAGCTTCAGACCAGACTGAATGTGTCTCTGGATCAGGCGAAGGAATTTCTCTGGGGGAAACAAATGGCATAGCGATGAAATACGGCAGTATATTCTGCCCTTCCTGATGGAAATTCAATGACCTTATATGCTGATTTGCAAGGGAGTCATTGCGAAGAGATGAGAGTTCATCTTTTGGGCAGTGGCTCCATATTTTTGCCTCAGATTGTAAGGCAGATATTCTGTTCGCACGGGACCCTGTGAGTAATAGCCTGATACGCACAAAATGATACAGGAACCGGAAGCTTCCCTTGCCGAAACCGGAGCTTTATGTTATCGTTGTAGGCAACAGAGTGCGCCCGCCTGCATACAAAGGATGGCTAAGTCAAGAAGTCAGTTACAAAAGGAGAAGCCTTCCGCACAGAAGGAATTAACAGCAATATGAAAAACAATACACTTTGGGAAAAATATAAAGGATACGCCCTGCTGCTCTGCATCATTCTATGCGGCTGCGGAGTGATTTATTTCATATTCAGAGCATTCATCATCAAAACAGCGCAATCCGATGATTTTATCATTGTGTCCATTCAGGAGTCCAACGAATCTGAGACCGGGCTTGCGGCGGGAGAAAATGCAATGAAAGAATATACGGCGGCGGGTGAAATCGCAGAAAATGAGGATGAGGAGCAGACGATCATCCGGTCTGTACTCACGACGGATGAAGGAAAATACCTGCTGGACGAAGATTCCAATATTCTGTGCGGTCCGTACCGTGATTTCCTGGAGGAGGATATTAACGCTTATTCGCTGACAATATATCGCTATGTGGACGATAATGGACTGATGGGCTATATTTCTATGGATGGCCGGGAGATCACCCTTGCCATCTATGAGGAGGCGTCCCAGATGAAGTACGGCTCGGCCCTTGTCAGGGAACAGGGGGAGGAGGAAATTTATTATATTAATGAGGAGGGAGAGCGGTTTACTTATGGATTCTATTCCGACGGTTATCCTTTCGCGGAGAGCCAGGGGAGCTACGCGAGGGTGCAGACTGCGGATGGAAGCTGGGCGGTGATTGACCGCTCTGAGAATGTCCTGGTGGAGGGCATGGATTATATTAATGAGTTGCCGCTGGTGTACACTTATTTTACAGGGGTCAAGGATGGTCAGGCCTTTATTTGTGATCTACCGGCCGATACGGAGGATGGATTGGTTATCGTGTATCTTCCTGAGTTTTGCGATATATCGAAGGTGTATTACGGGTTATTTGCGATTGTCCGGAATGAAAAGGGGTTCTATGGTGTGGTGAACGCTGTGGGAGAAGAGATTCTGCCAGCGAAATATTATTCGCTGTCATTTGAGGTTATGCCATCTTCTGAAGGATATTCGTCTTTTACTGCTTTTGAATTTACCCTGCAGACCTCTGCTGACGGTGAGTACGAGATGGTTGTCATTAGCGATTGGTGACGGGGCAGTATAAATGCGAGACAGTTGTCATGAACGATTGATGACAGAGCAAGATAAATACGGGGCGGTTGTCATGAGCGATTGACGGCAGGGCAGATATAAGACAGCTGCTATGAGCGATTGGCAGCAGGGTAAATATGAGTCGATTGCGGAAACGGGATATATGACCAATCCTGACGAGGACGCCCCGATGGCTACGGATGAGTACCGGTATCAGATTGCGGACGGAATTGCAAATGGAATTGGTAAATTTATAGAAGCAACCTGTTCATTGCATTTTTAGATATAAGTAGATATAATGAAGAAGGATTGTTAATGTCATGGCAATAGGAAAGTGACAAAGTTTCATATTTATCTGTATGCTGAAAAAAGTTTTGCAAACCAAAAAGCGGAGACAGAGCAGGAAAGGGGCGGCTGATTCATGATTGATAATAGAATGAAAAAGAAAATCCCGATAGGAATTGATAATTTCTACAAGATCCGGACAGAAAATTTTTATTATGTTGATAAAACAGCAATGATCCGCGATTTGCTCAACGCATGGGGAGAGGTAAATCTTTTTACCCGCCCAAGACGATTTGGAAAGTCCATAAATATGAGCATGCTGAAGGCCTTTCTGGAAATCGGATGTGACGCTGCACTGTTCGAAGGGCTTGAGATTTCCGGGGAAACATATCTGTGCGAAAAATATATGGGGAAATTCCCCGTGATTTCCGTCAGCCTGAAAAGTGTATTCGGAGACAGCTACGAGACAGCTCTGGCGCAGATGGGCAAGGAAATCGGAGAGGAGGCGCTCAGATTTCATTTCCTTTTGGACAGTGAGCGTCTTAACGATGTAGAAAAGGAAATGTACAAAAAGCTTGTGCTTACGGATTCTGCGCCTCCTGGTTATTTTAATATGTCGGAGCATGTTATAAAGGGAAGCCTGAGTGTACTGTCCAGACTGCTGTGTAAACATTACGGCAAGCAGGTGATTATCCTGATTGATGAATATGACGTTCCTCTGGCTCAGGCGAAGGAACGCAATTATTATACCAAAATGGTGGATCTGATTCGAAGCATGTTTGATCAGGCGTTGAAATCAAATGAGAGCTTATATTTTGCGGTACTGACCGGCTGTCTTCGCGTTGCGAAGGAAAGTATATTTACGGGTTTGAATAATCCCAATGTTCTTTCCATTACATCGGTGCGATTTGATGAATATTTTGGTTTCACTGATGAGGAGGTCAGAGGTATCCTTCATTATTATGAGCTTGAGGATAAATATGACGCCATAAAAGAATGGTATGATGGATATTGCTTCGGCAATATGGATGTGTATTGTCCGTGGAATGTGATCAATTATTGTTACGAATTGACAGGAAACCGGGATGCGCGCCCCAAAGAATACTGGTCCAATACGAGCGGGAATGACGCAGTGCGTCATTTGATTGAAAAAGCCGGTAATGAGCAGACCAAGAGCGAAATCGAAGCTCTGGTAGCCGGTGAGACGATCAAAAAAGAAATCTATGAGGATCTGACATATAATCAGCTTTATGATACGATTGACAATATATGGAGCGTACTGTTTGCAACAGGATATTTAACACAGCGCGGGATGGCGGATGAGGATAATGTTTATGAGCTTGCGATTCCGAACAGGGAAATCCGAAGGATTTTCACCAGGCAGATTACATCATATTTCAACGATATGATCAGGAAAAACAGCAATAGGTTCGAAGAATTCTGCGACGCGCTCAAGACCGGTAATGCCGAAAAGACAGAAAAGCTGCTTACATCCTACCTGTATGATTCGATTACCGTCAGAGATTCCGCTGTGCAAAAAGATAAGAAGGAAATCCTTTACCATGGTCTGATGATCGGAATTCTTGCCAACGCGGATGGATGGAAAGTGAAATCAAATGCGGACAGCGGCGATGGATATTGTGACCTGAGGGTTGAAATTGAAAAGGAAAGCATCGGCATGATGATTGAGTTTAAATATGCCGAAAATGCCCGGCTCACTGCCGGATGCAGGGATGCGATGGACCAGATTGACAGAATGGATTACACGCGGGAATTCAAGCTTCAGGGATACAGCACGATTTATAAATATGGGATTGCCTGCTTTAAGAAAAGGTGTAAGGTGCTGTGTGAAAAAGAGGAAGTGCCGGAGGAATGATGACATTGGGTCATTGGAAAAAACAATTATAAAAAATCCCTAACCCGGATAAACCGGAATAGCTTTGCAATCCTCTGCTTTTCTGATATATT
>JAJPYH010000110.1 GCA_021205045.1 Lachnospiraceae bacterium
AAAGCCGCTTAAAATAAGGCACTTTAGCGATTTTTCATGTGGGAAGTATTAGTCAATGATTCTTATAAGACGGCCTATGCCAGCTGGCTGTCCCCGTCGGTGTTTTATATCCCCACGGACAGCGGTGATTCCACCGCCACTGTGGCTGTGAAATATGAAGAAAATCTGTTTACCGATGAGCAGTTTTATGCTCTGGATCTGGACGCCCTGGCGCTGGCAACGGAGGCACTTTCCCTTCGGGCGGCGGATACCTCCCTGGTAGAAAACGGATACGCGAAATTTCAGGTGTCGGCGGAGGATGGAGAAAGCCTCTATATCTCCATTCCCTATCATCAAGGCTGGACCATCACTGTGAACGGGGAGAAAGTGGAGCCGGAGCTGTTCGCAAACTGCATGATGTCGGTCCCGCTGGAATCCGGCGTCAATACGATTGAAATGAAATATCAGGTGCCGGGGCTGAAGGCGGGAGCGGGGATTTCCCTGGCGGCTCTTGTGCTGCTGGCGGCTGCGATGGCTCTGGACAAAAGACAACTGAAAAAATAATGCTTGAAAGTAACTGAAAGGATAAAATAAATCAATAAACTTGATTAAATTAGTCCCTTGTTTTCTGCTTTCTACAGTGTTAGGATAGCCCTTGTGAAAAACGCCGCATTAACGTACTGCCGGTTGGGAAGCCTGTTATGTTATGGCAGTAACCGGCAGGTATCAGCCGGTGCGGACGGCAGAAAGCCGGACAGCACAGACGGCAGAAAACCGGACGGTGCAGACGGCAGAAAACCGGACGGTGCAGACGGCAGAAAACCGGACAGCGCAGATGGCAGAAAACCGGACGGCGCAGGCGGCGGTCAAGAATCAGGAAGGAACGACATGCAATGAACGTACAGGAGAAATACGGAAGATCTTATTTTATGCCCCCGGAGGTGACATACGACTGGGTGCGTAAGGACACCATAGAGAAAGCACCCATCTGGTGCAGCGTGGATCTGCGGGACGGCAATCAGGCTCTGGTGGAGCCCATGGGCTTACAGGAAAAACTGGAGTTTTTCAAGATGCTGGTGGAGATTGGCTTTAAGGAGATCGAGGTCGGTTTTCCGGCCGCGTCCGACACCGAGTACCAGTTTGTCAGAGCTTTGATTGAGAATAATATGATTCCCGAGGATGTGACCATCAATGTGCTGACTCAGGCCAGAGAGCATATTATCCGCAAGACCTTTGATGCGGTGAAGGGCGCCCCCAGAGCCGGGGTGCATCTGTATAATTCCACTTCGGTGGCGCAGCGGGAGCAGGTCTTCAAAAAGAGCAAGGAAGAGATTCTGCAGATTGCGGTGGACGGCGCGAAGCTGTTGAAGGAGCTGGCGGATGAGACGGAAGGCAATTTTACCTTTGAGTACAGTCCCGAGAGCTTTCCGGGGACAGAGGTGGATTACGCCCTGGATGTCTGCAACGCGGTGCTGGATGTGTGGCAGCCCACTCCGGACTGGAAGGTGATTATCAACATCCCCACCACTGTACAGATTGCCATGCCCCATGTGTTCGCCTGCCAGATTGAGTACATCCATAAGCATTTAAAATACAGGGATTCCGTAGTGCTGAGCGTTCACCCGCACAATGACCGGGGCAGCGGCATCTCGGACGCGGAGTTCGGCGTGCTGGCCGGTGCGGACCGGGTGGAGGGGACACTTTTCGGAAACGGCGAGCGCACCGGAAATGTGGACATCGTCACCCTGGCTATGAATATGGTAACCCATGGCGTGGAGAGCGGCCTTGATTTTTCCAATATCAGTAAAATCCGCAGTAAATATGAGCAGCTGACCGGCATGCGGGTGGGAGAGCGCAGCCCCTACGCGGGAGATCTGGTGTTTACCGCCTTTTCAGGCTCTCATCAGGATGCTATCAGCAAGGGCATGAAGTGGTGGGAGGAAGGAAAGAGCGGGGGCCGCTGGACAGTGCCGTATCTTCCCATCGATCCCACGGATGTGGGCAGAGAGTACGAATCCGATGTGATCCGCATCAACAGTCAGTCCGGCAAGGGCGGTGTGGCCTTTGTCCTGAAGCAGAATTACGGCATTTCCCTCCCCGACGCCATGAAGGAAGAGGTGGGATACCTGATCAAGGGCGTGTCCGACAAGCGTCATCAGGAGCTGGCCCCCAGGGATATTTACCAGATTTTCGAGGATACCTATATCAACCACAAGCCCATTTTTGATATTCCGGAGGTGCATTTCAGTCAGGTGGACGGCATCGGCGCCAAGGTGACCATCAGCCAGGAGAAGGAGACCAGAGTGATGGATACTCTGGGCAACGGCCGTCTGGACGCGGTCAGCAACGCCATCAAGGCTTACTTTGGCATCAGCTATGAGCTTTCCTGCTATGAGGAGCACGCGGTTTCCAGAGGCTCCTCCTCCAGAGCGGCGGCTTTCGTGGCGGTGCTGTGCAACGGCAAATCCTTCTGGGGCGTGGGCATCAACGAGGATATCATTTCCGCCTCCATCGCGGCTCTGGTGGTAGCTGCCAATAAGCTTCTGGAGGACGCCAACATCACCGAGGGCAGGGAAGAGAGAATCGTGGAGATCATGAATTACATCCAGCAGCATTATCAGGATGTGACTCTGGATGTGCTGGTGGAGCAGTTCCACCTGACCAAGCCCTACCTTTCCAAGTATATCAAGGTCAAGAGCGGCATGACCTTCCAGGAGGCGGTGCGCCGGGCCAGGATGAAGAAGGCGCGCATCATGCTCAAGGAGTCCGGCCAGACCGTGGAGAGCATCGCGGCCAGCGTGGGTTATGAGAATGTGGAGCATTTCAACAGATTATTCAAAAAGATCTACCACATGACGCCCAGCCAGTTCCAGAGAGAGGGAACCAGATAGCTGACAGAACATTCCGGAAAGGGCGACTGACAGCTGACGGGAAAGGCTTCTGACGCAGTCTGCTGGTAAAGTACCGGTCAGAAGGCACAGAATCGTCGGCCGGGAAGCGGTATTTTAAGGCGCTGTCCGCATAATTTTACCTGCGGACAGCGTCTTTTGCGTTGTAAAAAAAATACAAAGGTGCTACAATAACGGCTGACAAGCATTTATGGGAAAGGCGGACTGTTATATGATCCTGGCGGTAGACATCGGCAATACAAATCTGGTCATCGGATGTATTGAAGGAGAGAAAATCTGTTTTGAGGAGCGGCTATCCACCAACATATCCAAGACGGAGCTGGAGTACGTGGTGGATTTTATCACGATTTTAAATCTGCATCAGATTGAGACGGAGAGCATTTCAGGCTGCATTGTGGCCTCGGTGGTGCCGCCTCTCAACACAGTGGTCAAATCGGCCATGGAAAAGCTGCTGCATATTTCTCCCATTTTTGTGGGACCGGGCGTGAAAACCGGGCTGAATATCGCCATGGACAATCCGGCCCAGGTGGGCGCGGATCTGATTGTCAACGCGGTGGCGGGCCTGCAGGATTACGGAGCGCCCCTGGTGCTCATCGACATGGGCACGGCCACCACCATCAGTGTGCTGGATGAAAAGAAAAATTATATCGGCGGCATCATCATTCCCGGCCTGAAGGTGGCCCTGGAGGCGCTGGTCAACGGGACCTCTCAGCTGCCCCGCATCAGTCTGGAGGCGCCAAAGAAGGTCATCGCCAGAAATACCGTTGACAGTATGAAAAGCGGCATGGTGATCGGGCAGGCGGCGGAGCTGGACGGACTGATTGAACGGATCTGGGAGGAGCTGGGCATGGAGACGCCGGTGGTGGCCACAGGGGGTCTGGCGGGCTTTATCGTGCCTCACTGCAAAAAGGAGATCATCCTGGACAACGAGATGACCATGAAGGGGCTGGGATATATCTACCGCAAGAATGTGGATTGAACGTTGAAGCAGCGGCCATTGAAACAGTGATTGCCAAAGCGGCAGGAATGTCCGTCAGTGACAGCGGAAGCGGCAAGAATATCTTGACGGATTTTAAGGGAATCATTATAATAAGGAACGAATTGGCACAGGAGGAAAATGAGAAAATGTCAGTACCATACAATCATCATGAGATAGAGAGCAAGTGGCAGAAGATCTGGGACGAAGAGAAGGCTTTTGCCGCGGTCAATGATTATACAAAGCCGAAATATTACGCGCTGGTGGAGTTCCCTTATCCGTCGGGACAGGGACTTCATGTGGGCCATCCCAGACCCTATACGGCCATGGATATTGCGTCCCGCAAGCGCAGAATGCAGGGCTATAATGTGCTGTTCCCCATGGGTTGGGACGCCTTTGGCCTGCCCACGGAGAATTACGCCATCGCCAATCAGATCCACCCCAGGATCGTGACGAAGAATAACGTACAGCGTTTCAAGGGACAGCTTCATTCTCTGGGCTATTCCTTTGACTGGGATCGGGAGATCAACACCACTGATCCCAGGTATTATAAGTGGACCCAGTGGATCTTCCTCAAATTGTTCAAGGCCGGACTGGCCTATAAGGCGGAGATGCCCATCAACTGGTGCACCTCCTGCAAGGTGGGTCTTGCCAATGAGGAAGTGGTCAACGGCGTCTGCGAGCGCTGCGGCAGCCCTGTCATCCGCAAGGTGAAGAGCCAGTGGATGCTGAAGATCACCGCTTATGCGGACAGGCTGATTTCCGATCTGGATGATGTGGACTACGTGGAGAAGATCAAGGTCTCCCAGAAGAACTGGATCGGCCGTTCCGAGGGCGCGGAGGTGGATTTCAGGCTGGCGGGCAAGGACGAGATTCTGACCGTCTATACCACCAGGCCGGATACCTTATTTGGCGCTACCTATATGGTGGTTTCCCCGGAGCATCCTCTGATTGATAAATATAAGAAAGAAATCAGAAATTACGACGAGATCATCGCCTACAGAGAGCAGGCCGGCAGGAAGAGCGACTTTGAGCGCACAGAGCTTGCCAAGGATAAGACCGGCGTGCCCATCGACGGCATCATGGCCATCAATCCCGTCAACGGTAAGGAAATTCCGGTCTGGGTTTCCGACTATGTGCTGATGAGCTACGGCACCGGCGCCATCATGGCCGTGCCTGCCCACGACACCCGTGACTGGGAGTTTGCCAAAAAGTTCAACCTGCCCATCATCGAGGTGGTGGCAGGCGGCGATGTGCAGAGCGAGGCTTTCACCAACGTATCCACCGGCATCATGGTGAATTCCGGCTTCCTGGACGGCATGGAAGTGGCCCAGGCCAAGAAAGCCATCATCGACTATCTGGAGGAAAAGCAGATCGGCCACAGAAAGGTGAACTTCAAGCTCCGCGACTGGGTATTTTCCAGACAGCGCTACTGGGGTGAGCCCATTCCTGTTGTCAAATGTGAGAAGTGCGGTTATGTGCCGCTGCCGGAGAGTGAGCTGCCCTTAGAGCTTCCTGAGGTGGAGAGTTATATGCCCACCGATACCGGCGAGTCGCCGCTGGCTGCCATGACAGACTGGGTGAACACTTCATGCCCCTGCTGCGGCGGACCGGCAAAGAGAGAGACTGACACCATGCCTCAGTGGGCCGGCTCCAGCTGGTATTTCTTAAGATACACTGATCCTCAGAATGATGAGGCCCTGGCCAGTCAGGAAGCGTTGAATTACTGGCTGCCTGTGGACTGGTACAACGGTGGCATGGAGCACACCACCCTGCATCTGTTGTATTCCCGTTTCTGGTACAAGTTCCTCTATGATCAGGGCGTGGTGCCCACCAAGGAGCCCTACCAGAAGCGCACCAGCCACGGCATGATCCTGGGCGAGGACAATCAGAAGATGTCCAAATCCAGAGGAAACGTGGTCAACCCGGATGACATTGTCAGAGATTACGGCGCGGACACTCTGCGCACCTATGAAATGTTTATCGGCGCCTTCGATCTGAGCGCTTCCTGGAGCGAGAAGGGCGTGCAGGGCTGCCGCAGGTTCCTGGAGAGAGTCTGGAAGCTGCAGGATATTCTGGTGGACGGCGATGAGTACAGCAAGGACATGACTACCAAAATGCACCAGACCATCAAGAAGGTGGACAGCGATTTTGAAAATCTGAAATATAACACCGCCATCGCGGCCATGATGTCCCTGATCAATGATTTTTACAAAAAGGGCAGTATCAACAGGGCGGAGTTTGCTACCTTCCTCACCCTGTTAAATCCGGTGGCTCCTCATATCACCGAGGAAATCTGGCAGACGGTGGGTTTTGAGGGCCGTCTGTATCAGCAGACCTGGCCTCAGTATGATGAGGAGAAGGCCAAAGAGGATATGGTGGAGATCGCCACCCAGGTCAACGGCAAGCTGCGCGGCACCATTACCGTGGCGGCCGGCGTGGACAAGGATACCGCCATCGCCGCGGCGAAGGAGGCTCTGGCAGACAGAATTGCCGGCAAGACCATTGTGAAGGAGGTCTACGTGCCGGGCAGACTGGTAAATATTGTGGTGAAGTAAAGAACTGGCTTGCTTTATCGAAAGTGACGGCAATCCGCAGAAAATGATCTCGCAGGCTTCGCTGTGCGTCAAATGCCTTTCATGTTTTTGTCTGGCACGCTGCACAGAGGCGCCCGCGGGATATTTTTTTGCGGATTGCCTGTTGCACTGCATGATTCAAAAATTCAGGCGCTTTTCGATTACTTTTTCTATTTTACTTTGCTCTTCCTGGGTAGCGTATTTCTTGATGGTGTTGAAGATGAGGCGCAGCTCCTCCCTTGTGAAGGTCAGGGCGTTTTTGTTTTGCTGGCGGCGGGAAATCTGGGCAAAATAGGCCATCAGCTCCCGCTGATCCTTGCCCTTTGATTTCTCGTGGATTTCCAGAAGCATCTCCAGCTTTTCGGGTGGAATATCTTTTAATGCTTTGTCATACATCCATGCGGGTTTTTCTTTCATATTATAATTCCTGTCTCAAAGATTATTTTCGGGGTTATGTTCGCTGCCGGGGTTTCGGAACAGTCCGAAGCCGTTGTTTATTTCGGGATCATGGTTTCCGGGGATTTTGAAGTTGCTGTTCAGTTCAGGATCATGGTTTCCGGGGGCTTTGAAGTTGCTGTTTATTTCAGCATCATGGCCTTCGGGCACTTTGAAGCTGTTGTTCATTTCGGGATCATGGCCGCAGTCAGAGTTCATGGAGGAACTGAACATGCCGCTCATTTCCTGCATAGCGCCCATCATTTCCATCATCTCCATCATTTCCTGCAGCTGGGAAAAGGGCTGCAGCATGCGCCGAAGCTGGTCTAAGCGTTCCTGCGCGGGCAAGGGGACAAAGGGTTTGAGCGCCTGTAAAAGCTTATCAAAAGCGTCCAGCTTTGTCTGCAGTGCGGCCAGGTCATCCATGCGCTGTCTCCTTATTCCCCAAATGTTTTTCATACCATCTTATGAAAAGAAAAGACAGATTATACATGATGCCGGTACGTCATATTGAAAGCCCCTGTGCTGATCACCCGGCTGATTTTCCCGATAACGCAGCGGAAAAATTATCAGCAGGATCCGGACTGCGGAAACAGGAAACTCAGGTCAATTCAGGAGATGATAGATGACCGTCAAAAGGGCGGCCCTGGGCCGCCCCCTCGTAAAAACTCAGCAGCCGCAGCCGTTGTTGCCAAGGCAGCCGCAGCAAAGCAGCAGGATAATGATCCATTCGCAGCTGTTGGAGCCGCCGAACAGACCATTGTTGCTGGTGCCAGTGCCGCAGCCGCAGCCACCGCCGCAGAAGAGTAACAGCAGGATGATCCAGAGACAGCTGTTGGAGCCGCCCAGACAGCCGCAGCTGTTGTTGGAATAGGCGCTGGTGTTGCTGCAGCCGCATCCGTTGGATAAATCACTCATGAGGATACCTCCCAATAATGGTTATGCTTTATGTTATGACGGAGGGCGCACGTTTGTGAACAAAAAAATGATGGTAACTGTGAATAGTAAAAAAATCAAAATAATGCTGTCAAGCATTTTTGAAAATGTCCCGAAAAATCTTTAACATTAGCCCCG
>JAJPYH010000071.1 GCA_021205045.1 Lachnospiraceae bacterium
TGCTGTTTCATAACCCCATCGGTGCCTTTCGCAGAAAGGCAGAATATAATGATGATTACTGTAGTTATGGATTGTATATGCAGAGGGCGTAGTGAATGGCAGACGGATTGGAATTAACGGGGGAGAAATTACAGACATGAAGGAAGAAAGAATTATTGATCCTGAAATAACTTTGGTGCCCTATTATCCAAACGAAGAAATAACATTTCGTTGGTATCAGGACAAAGAAGTCTGCAAACAGGTGGATGACAGAGTTGACATATATACGATTGAGACGTTGCGGGCCATGTATTCATACCTTAGCACTCATGGTGAATGCTATTACATCCAGTACAAGGGTGTGCTGATTGGCGATATAACACTTAGGGATAATGCAGAAATTTCAATCGTTATTTGTAAAGCGTACCAGAATCGTCATATAGGAAGACGGTGCATAAAAGCAATGATTGACATTGCTAAAGAAAAAGGGTTCGGTAAAGTGAAAGCAAATATATATTCTTTCAACATGCAGAGCCAAAATGCTTTTACGAGTGTTGGGTTTCAGCAAACAGATACGGAATGGTATGAACTGGTGATTTAAGCGAATCATTTTTGCAGAGGTGATGAAATGGAATTGATGAAACCACAGATTTGTGATTTATTGTATCTTTATGCTGCTCGAAATATGCAAAGCTGTCAATCACGTTTTACATTTTCCTGAGAAGCTGCTGCACAGTTGATATTGTGGAACAGAAGACCTTTTATATTTCATCTGCAAAATGAAAATTTATGGAGGATATCATGAATTACGAGTCAAAAACGATATGCCTGAAAAACGGGCAATCAGCATTTTTCCGTACTCCGTTTGTTACAGATTCCGAGGCGGCAGCCATGATGGAGTTTTTAAGCAAATGTGCGGAAGAGACAGAATTTGTCATCCGTTATCCGGAGGAGTGCACGGAAACGCCTATGCAGGAGGCTGCATATCTGGACAGCATCAACCAATCTGAGAACCGGCTCATGATTGTCTGTGAGATCGACGGCGAAATCGCTGGAAACTGTCAGATTGTATTTAACAATAAAATCAAAACGAGACATCGGGCAGAGGTAATGATTGGTATTCTTCAAAAGTACTGGGGGCTTGGGATTGGAACGGCAATGTTTGAGGAGATGATCCGAATTGCAAAACGCAGGCAGGTGCGACAGATCGAGCTGGAATATATTGAGGGAAACGAGCGGGGACGAAGACTGTATGAGAAGATGGGCTTCGTGCAGTACGGAGAACTTCCGGATGCGATTTGTTTTAAAGATGGAACGATGCGAAAAGAGATCCTGATGATACGAAAAATGTGTTCATGATAGCCGTCATTATGAGTGATCTGTTCAAAGAGACAACAGAAATCTGCTATAAAAAAGATTTTTGCTGTAATAAGTAAATATCAGGTTTTTGAGGTGATGTAATGAAGGAACGAAAAGAGATTCTGGATTACGGAATGACGCTGCCTGATGTGTACGTGGACGTGCCGTTCCATGACGACAACTGGATTCTGCTTCGGTATAAGAAGAACAAACGGGCTTTTGCCTGGACGTACGAGCGAAACGGAAACATCTGCGTCAATGTGAAGGTGGATCCGGAGTGGCGCGATTTCTGGCGCAGCGCCTATGCGTCTGTCCTGCCGGGATATCACCAGAATAAGGAACACTGGAATACGATCATCCTGGACGGGAGCATCCCGGATGATGAGGTAAAGCGGATGGTGGCGGAAAGCTATGATCTGATTGTGAAAAAATAACAGAAAATGAAATGATGGGGCGTCTGCCGGAAAATCAACCATGATTAAGACAGAAGAGAGGAAGATAGCACAGTATGGACAATCAAACGCTGGTAATTTTAAAGAAGGGAGAGGGACGCACAGTTAAGTTCGGCGGCCTCTGGATCTATGACAACGAAATCGAAAGCATCACGGGGACTTTTCATAATGGAGACATGGTAACCGTGCATGATTATGACGGATATCCCCTGGGACGGGGGTTTATCAACCAGAATTCCAAAATCCGCATTCGCCTCATGACGCGGAATGCCGGGCAGGAGATTGATGAGGCCTTTCTGAGAATGCGCCTGCAGAATGCCTGGGATTACAGAAAGAAGACAATGGGACTTGTATGCGGAGAGGATTGTAATGATGAAAGGAGCATAAGCAGCTGCAGCTGCCGTCTGGTATTCGGCGATGCGGATTTCCTGCCGGGTCTGGTCATTGACAAGTATGCAGATGTTCTGGTGGTGCAGTCTCTGGCACTTGGGATTGATCGCTTCAAAGAACAGATTGTAACGATTCTGAAGGAAATCCTGGCGGCAGACGGTCTGGCGGTTCGAGGAGTCTATGAACGCAGCGACGCCAAAGAACGTGAGAAAGAAGGCATGGAGCGCACAAAGGGATTCCTGGGAGCGGAATTCGATACGAAAGTTCCGATTGTGGAGAATGGTGTGAAGTATATGGTGGATGTGCGGGACGGACAGAAGACCGGATTTTTCCTGGATCAGAAATACAACCGTTTTGCCATTCAGAAGCTGTGCCGGGGTGCGAAGGTGCTGGATTGCTTTACGCATACAGGTTCCTTTGCGCTGAATGCGGGAATCGCGGGGGCGGCGGACGTGCTGGGCGTGGACGCGTCTCAGCTGGCGGTGGCACAGGCACAGGAGAATGCCCGCCTGAACGGGCTGGAGGATACCGTGCGATTTGAATGCCATGATGTATTTGAACTGTTGCCGGAACTGGAGCGAGGGGGCGAACTCTACGATGTGGCGATTCTCGATCCGCCTGCCTTTGCAAAATCCCGCAGCTCCATTAAGACCGCTGCGAAGGGCTTTCGTGAAATCAAGCTGCGGGGCATTAATCTGGTTATAAACGGAGGTTAACTGGCAACCTGCTCCTGTACTCATTTCATGGATTATGAGACCTTTACGAAGGTGATCGGCCAGGCAGCGCACAGTGCTCACAGGCGTCTGCACCAGGTCGAATTCCGTACCCAGGCGCCGGACCATCCGATCCTCTGGGCGGCGGATGAGAGCTATTATCTGAAATTTTACATTTTCCAGGTGGTGGATGAGAGATAGAAGCCGGGAGGCGGCTTCATCCTCATGAACAAGAGGCCTGCGAAGCCTTTCATGAACAGAAGGTCTGCTAAACCTTCAGCCCTGCCATCTTCCTCCAGGCCCCCTGGCGGTACCGTGCGGCAAAGCAGATCGTCCGGAACACCCAGTCCACCACCATGCCGATCCAGACGCCGATGGCGCCGTACCCCATCCGCTGTCCCAGGATAACGCTCAGACAGATCCGAAAGGCCCACATGGAAAAGATGGAAATCCCCATGGTAAATCGGACGTCGTTGCAGGCCCGCAGCATATTGGGAAAGGTAAAGGCCATGGGCCACAGGAGCATGGCAAAGCCGGTATGAATGGACACGAGAATAAAGGACAGAGCTTCCGTTTCCGCGCTGAGTCCATAAAGGGACAGAATCGGTCTCAGGAAAATCAGAATGAAGCCGCCAAACAGGAAGGTGAGCCCGTAAGCGTACAGAGTCAGCTTTCTGGTATAATAGCGCACCTGGCTTTCATCCCCCGCGCCGACACAACGGCCAATGACCGCGATCATGGCAAGATTCATGGCCTGGCCGCCGATGACACCCATGCCGTCCAGACTGTTGGCCACTCCGTTGGCTGCGATCTGCGTGGTGCCGAAGCCGGAGATAATGCTGACCACAATCACACGCCCCAGCTGGAAGATGCCGTTTTCGATGCCGCTGGGAATACCGATAAAATAAATCCGCCGGATCATGCCCGGATCAAAACGGAACTTCCCGGGATCAATATGAATCTCCAGCTCGGGATTGCGCAGCAGAACGTAAAGAACAATTGCCGCGAAGGCCCTGGAGAGCAGAGAGGGAACCGCAACGCCCACAACCCCCGCATGCAGCACAAAGATTCCGATGGCATTGCCCACTACGTTAATCAGGTTCATTACGATGGATACCTTCAGGGTCACATTGGTTTTATTCATCACCCTGAAGATGGCGGCACAGGCGTTATAGACCGCCAGAAACGGATAGGAGAAAGCTGAAATGGCCATATAAAGCACCGCTGCGTCAAACACATCCTGCTCAATGCTGCCGAAAAACAGGCGGATGATGGGGCGTTTGCATGTGAAGACAAGGGCGGTTACAATGACGGTGATCAGCAAAGCGGAGACGATCAGCTGCATCACAGAATGACAGGCCTCCTCCCTTTTCTTCGCTCCCAGAAACTGAGAGGACACAACGGCCCCTCCGGTTGCCAGCGCGGCCAACACCGCAAAGATCAGATTATTGAACATATCCACCAGCGAAACGCCGGAAACCGCGGCTTCCCCCGCGTTGGACACCATCATGGTGTCCGCCATTCCCACTGTAATTGCCAGAGCCTGCTCAAAGATCAGCGGCAGAATCAGAAGCCGCAGATCGTGATTGGAGAACAGTCGGCTGACAGATGGAGTTTCTGCTCTTTTGTTTTTCATCGTGTTTTCTCTCCCTCGATATTAATCCTCTGCTTACGCGCAAGAGAAATATTCATACTATTCTTCTTTACCAAATAACTCAGTAATCATCCGCATACGCGCAAAAGAAATTATAGCATTTATTTTCATGATTTCAAGACCTGTTTCACTGCTGGCGCAGCTGACCATATCCTTCTGATGAAAAATACGGGAAAGCTATAGATTTTGCGGTTGTCTTAAAGGTGTTATTCGAGTATAATCTGAAGCAGTCACGCATTCTCTCCGGATTTTTGAAACAGGAAAGGAGTAATCATGTCGATTATCATAAAAAAATATGCAGACCCATATTTGACAGAAACCATGCGCATCTGGAATGAAGTCATTGAGGAAGGCATTGCCTTTCCACAGATGAATCTTCTGGATGAAACCTGGGCAGACCTCTTTTTCAAAGAACAGACATATACAGGCATCGCCGTAGATTCCGAAACCGACGCGGTGCTGGGAATGTATATTCTTCATCCCAATAACGTGGGAAGATGCGGCCATATTGCCAATGCCAGCTATGCCGTCAGATCAGACGCCCGGGGACTTCATGTGGGGGAGAAACTGGTGTGTGACTGCCTGGAAAAGGCAAGGGAAAATGGCTTCAAAATCATGCAGTTCAACGCGGTTGTAGACAGCAATATTCACGCAAGACACTTGTATGAAAGAGCGGGGTTTCAGGAGGTCGGCATGATACCGGAGGGCTTCCTCATGAAGGACGGACACTATGAGAATATCCATGTGATGTACAGGAAATTGTGAAAAAGAGCCGACAACGGGAGAAAAAAGAAATGTCGGTTGATATGCTGACATCCTTTAAAAACAAAAATAATGTTCCTGTTGCAAAAGCGTCAAATCCAGAGTATACTACTTATGCGTATACTATTTCATCGATCGTGGACATCCTAAGCGGTCATTTCCGGTGTGATCGTGAGAATAATACTTATAGTGATATGGAAATATTGGATGTTCACTATTATTTCGGCGTTTGCGTGGGAGGGCAGAATGATTGGAAGAAGTCAGGAACTGGAACAGATCAATCAACTTAGTCTCAGCGGGCATTTTGAATTTCTGGTGATGTATGGAAGACGGCGTGTAGGAAAAACGACTATTCTTCAGGAATTTGCCCGCGGGCGGGATGTTATTTTTTACTCGTCACAGGAAAAAAACGACAGTCTGAATCTGCGGGATTTTTCCAGGGAGTTACAGAGGCATTTTGACGGGCAGTTTATCGCACCATTTCCTTCATGGGAGAACGCCTTTGCTTATATTACGAAGAAAGCATCTGACAGACAGGCGATTCTGATTATTGATGAATTTCCATTTATTGCGGAGGAGAATCCGTCCATAAAAAGTATCCTCCAGCATGAAATTGACCATCGTTGGAAGGAACAGAATATTATGCTGATTCTGTGTGGATCCAGTGTCAGTTTTATGATCAATGACATTATGGGATATGAAAGCCCATTGTTTGGACGTTCCACTTGTTCCATGGAGGTTTTACCCTTTGATTATCTGGACAGTGCGGCATTCTTCCCGGAATATTCGGCGGAAAATAAGCTGATCGCTTATGGAATACTGGGAGGAATCCCACGCTATTTGAACTGTTTCTCATCCGAACGATCTGTCCGGGAAAATGTAGAGACGGCTATTCTGAAAACCGGCTCTTTTTTAAATGATGAGCCCATGATGGCGCTGCGAATGGAATTACGGGAACCAAATGTATATAACAGCATTCTGGAGGCAATCGCGAGGGGATATAATAAAATGACGGAGATTGCGGACTGTATTCATGAAGATAAGAACAAATGCGGCAAATATATTTTAACGCTGCAAACACTTCGTCTGATTGAAAAGCGTGTACCTTGCGGAGAACCGGAAAGCAGCCGTAAGACAATCTATGTCTTTACCGATCATTTTTATCGGTTCTGGTATCATTACATTTTTTCTAATAAAAGTTATTATGATCTTCTGGGGAAAAAAGACGCATCGGCGGAAATCATGGCCGGTATTTCTGATTTTATGGGTCTGGCCTTTGAGGATATCTGCAGACAATTCTTTATGAGGCAGGCCAGGCTTCGTAAATTGCCGTTTGTTCCGGCCTGTATCGGAAAATGGTGGGGAAATAATCCATCCATTCGTGCGCAGGATGATATTGATTTGCTGGCACTTGATAAGAAAAAAACGGAGGGAATCTTCTGTGAGTGCAAATTCACAAATCGTCCGATGCCAATGGAAGAATATGATGATCTGATAACAGCGTCAATGGCGTTCCCGGACAGTATGAAAAAACATTTTTGGTTTATAAGCAAGGGCGGGTTTACAGAGCCGGTACGAAGAAGAGCCATGGAAGAGGGAGCGGTTCTTCTGACACTGGAGGATCTTTTTGAATAAATCCGGACAATACGCAGGTTTGTTATTGTGGAAAACACATGAAAAATATAGTAAAAAAGAAAACAAATTTAATCATTGGTGTTCTGCTGGTGCTGTGCGCTGTGATCGTCATTCTCGTGTCCGCGACAGCCTTCAGCCGTCAAAACAGGGAGGACTCCGCTCAGAAAAGTTCATCACAGGAAAGCTCATCAGAGGAAGATGTTCCAGATGATTCGCAGGAAAGCCGGACCGGGGAAAGCACCGCGTCAGAAGCACAGGAGATCAGGTCCTCCCTGACCAGGAATGAGTTCCCTCAGCTGGAGGTCGGCATGGACGTCTACGAGCTGGAAAATGAGATTCTGGCAATCACCATCTATGAAAATGTGGCTGTCACCACGGACACCTATTCCGGCAGCGGCTTTGTGTGGATGGAGGATGAGGACGGCCTCTGGATCGCCACGGCGGCCCATGTGCTGGCGGACGGTAACGGCGGCACAGTGGAGATGGTGTCCGTGTCGGAAGGCTGGACGGATGTGGAATTCTCGGAAGAGGATGTGGTGAGGGTGGATGACTATGACCTGGCTCTGATTCACCTGTCTGCGGACACTGCGGAAACGCTGCTGTACATTCCTCTGAGCTCTTATATTGCGTCGGAAGCACAGACAGGGGATGAGGGGTGGATTGTGGATTCCATCTATGGCTCCGGAACCGGAATTGAGCAGGTAACGGTGGCCAATCCGCTGATTTATTTTGAGGATTATGGGACAGAACTGCTTTATCTTTACGGAGAAGGCAAAGAGGGCATGAGCGGAAGCCCGGTGTACAGCGCTCAGGGGCTGTTAATGGGGATGGTCTGCGGTATGAGCGAGGACGGCACGGAGCTGGCTGCGGTGCCGGTGCAGGTGCTGGAGGAGCAGCTTTCGGAATAGAAATATCAGCGGACATCACCATTTATAAAAAAAGATAAACTTATCAGACAAATTTGACGTATTGTTCTATTTGTGATATCA
>JAJPYH010000313.1 GCA_021205045.1 Lachnospiraceae bacterium
GCTACCCTGGAAAGTCGGTTTTATTTTAACCCCGTGCGAAGCGGGATTGCATAATTCAGAGTCTTTCATAAATGAAAAAAATGTAGTAAAATATTCTGAGTATACGGATTTTGGACATTCGTGAATATGGAGGAAATATGGGAAGAGTATTCAGATTTCATAAGGACGTGGATACGGATCAGATCATCGCGTCCCAGTATTTATTGTATCCGAATATCGAGGAGATGAAGGTACATACCTTTGAGTCGCTGGACAAAACCTTTGCGGAGCGGGTGAAGCCCGGAGATTTTGTGGTGGCGGATGAGAATTTCGGCTGCGGCTCCTCCAGGGAGCAGGCGCCCAGTGTGCTGAAGGCTCTGGGGGTGAAGGCGGTGATCGCCAAATCCTTTGCCCGGATTTTTTACAGGAATGCCATCAATATCGGGCTGCCGGTGATTGTGTGCAGGGATCTGTATGACCATGTGAAGGACGGGGACGAGATGGAGCTGGACATGTCCGCCGGTGTGGCGGTGGTGGACGGCGCAGAGTACAGTTGTACGAAGCTGCCGGAGTATATGCAGGGCATCCTGGACCAGGGAGGATTGATCGCGTCTCTGAATGCTGAGGCTGATGCGCAGGAGGTGGCGGAATGAGAGAACCCCTGACGGAACTGATCGGCTACATGATGACGGCAGGGAGGAACACCGCCGATGAACGAAAGGAGGTGGCAGGATGACAAGACCCATGACAATAGCGGAGAAAATCATTGCCGCCGCGGCCGGTGTGGACGAGGTGCGCCCCGGCGATATTCATACGGTGGAGGTGGACCAGCTGATGAGCAACGACGGCACCACCCACCTGACCATTGATATGTATCAGAAACAGTTAAAAAATCCCCACATCGAGGACGTCTCAAAACTGGTATGGATTGTGGATCACAACGTGCCCTGCGACAGCCCCAAAACCGCTGCCAGCCACAAAAAGATGCGTGATTTTGCCAAAGAGCACGGTATTACCTACTATGAGGGGCAGGGCGTGTGCCACCAGATCATGATGGAGAATCATGTGCGTCCCGGGGAATTGATCTTCGGCGCGGATTCTCATACCTGCGCTTACGGGGCGCTGGGCGCGTTCGGAACCGGCGTGGGCTGCACGGATTATCTCTATGCCATGGTGACCGGCAAATCCTGGGTGCTGGTGCCGGAGACTCTGAAATTTAACCTGACCGGGAAACTGAGAGAGGGCGTGTACGCCAGAGACCTGATTCTGACCATCATCGGTCAGATCGGCGCCAACGGAGCCAACTACAAGGCCATGGAATTTGGCGGCGAGGGACTCAAAACCCTGAATATGTCCGACCGGATCTGCATCTGCAATCTGTGCGTGGAGGCGGGAGCCAAGACCGCACTGATGGAGGCGGATGAGGTGGCTCTTACCTATTTAAAAGAACATGGCAGAGAGCCGAAGTATGTATTTGCAAGCGATGAGGACGCGCAGTACGCGGAAGTTTATGACATTGACCTGGGCAGCATCGAGCCCATTGTGGCGAAGCCTCACTTTGTGGACAATGTGGTGCCCGCCGGAGAGTGCCTGGGGGTAAAGATCGACGAGGCCTTTGCAGGCTCCTGCAATAACGGACGGATTGAAGATCTGCGGGTGGTGGCGGACATCCTGAAGGGCAGGAAGGTTCATCCCCTGGTGCGGTTTTTGATCGTGCCCGCCAGCAACGCGGTATATCAGCAGGCGTTAAAAGAGGGCCTGATGGATATTTTTATGGAGGCGGGAGCCATCGTCATGAACGCCAACTGCAGCGTCTGCTGGGGCAGCTGCCAGGGCGTCATCGGAGAGAAGGAAGTGCTGATCAGCACCGGCACCCGGAATTTCAAGGGCAGAGCCGGACACCCGGACAGCTTCGTGTATCTTGCCAGCGCCGCCACGGTGGCGGCCAGCGCGGTGGCGGGATGTATTACGACAGCAGACAGGCTGCAGTAAGGAACTGTCCTGGCGCGGATGAATCGGCTTGTCCTGAACCATGCCGGTGGCTTGACCATGAAGAACCGTCCCGGCGTGGATGAATCGGCTCGTCCTGACCAATGCCGGTGGCGTGACTATGAAGAACCGTCCCGGCGTGGATGAACCGATTTGTCCTGACCAATGCCGGTGGCTTGACCATGAAGAATTGTCCCGGCGTGGATGAACCGGTTCCGCTATGTGACGGAGCCAGGGGAATGTTGCTTTTCACAGCGACAAGTGATTGAGACAGACAAATCATAATATTTGTGTGGAAACCGGAGAAAACCAAAATGACCCAATTTACAGGAACCGTGTGGGTGCTCGGCGACGACATCGACACAGACATCATCATACCAACCGAATATCTGGCGTTAAAAACCGTGGAGGACATGAAGCCCTACGGCTTTTATCCGCTGCGCCCCGAGCTGCCCGGACTGATCCAGCCTGGCGACATCATTGTGGCGGGCAAAAACTTCGGCTGCGGCTCCTCCAGGGAGCAGGCTCCGGAGATTATCAAGGCGCTGGGCGTTTCCTGTGTCATTGCCAAAAGCTTCGCCAGAATTTTTTTCAGAAACTCCATCAATAACGGGCTGCTGCTCATCGAGAATGATCAGATTCAGGAGGCGGTGAAGGAGGGGGACCAGCTCACAGTGCATACCAATCAGTATCTGGAGCATGAGGGAAAGCGCTATCCCATCGAGGCGCTGCCGGACAATCTGCTGGATATTTTAAACGCCGGCGGGCTGGTGAAGGCCATGAGAAAGCTGAACGGGCTGGACTGATGTGTATTGTATCCCGGCAAAGCACCAGAAGGCGAATGGGCCGGATTGACGGGATACCATGCGGCATCAATGAACATCAAAATATGAAAAGAAATCTGCCGGAACGGATGCAGCAGGAATGAGGTCGGACTGGCACAGGAGAAATGTATGGCACAGACATTTATCGAAAAATTAATCGCCCGCAACATCGGCGCAGGCAGCGTGAGGGCGGGCAACATTGTGACGCTGAATGTGGACAGAGTCATGATTCACGATATTTTTATTCCCTTCGTGGCTTCAAAATTCGAGGAGATGGGCTTCACAAAGCTCTGGGATCCGGACAGGGTGGTGCTGATTTACGACCACCTGGTACCGGCCAGCCAGACCGATGACACCAGACATTTTCAGATCGGCAACGCTTTCGTGGAAAAATACGGCATGAAAAACATTCACCGCAGCGACGGAATCTGTCACCAGCTGATGACCGAGGCAGGTTATGTGAAGCCGGGAGATGTGGTGTTCGGCACGGACAGCCACACCACCACCTACGGCTGTGTGGGCGCTTTTTCCACAGGGATAGGGTATACGGAGATGGCCAGCATTCTGGGCACCGGGAAGCTCTGGGTGAAGGTGCCGGAGACTATCCGGGTGAAAATCACGGGAAAGCTGGCGCCCAACGTGACCAGCAAGGACATCATCCTGACCCTGATCGGCGACCTGGGGGCGGACGGCGCCACCTATAAGGCGCTGGAATTTGTGGGGGACACGGTGGAAAATATGACCGTCGCCAGCCGTATGACCATCGCCAACATGGCTATTGAGGCGGGGGCCAAGTGCGCCCTGTTTCGAGCGGATGAAAAGACTGCGGAGTATTGTCAGATTCCTTTGACGGAGAAGGAGACGAGTCTGTTTGGAGACGAGGACGCCGCGTATTGCCGGACGGTAGAATATCAGGCGGAGAACTTTGTGCCGGTATTGGCCTGTCCGTCTCAGGTGGACAAAATCCGTCCTGCGGAAGAATTGAAGGACATCGCCATCGATCAGGTTTTCATCGGCTCCTGCACCAACGGCCGCCTGGAGGATCTGATGGCGGCTGCGGAGATCTTAAAGGGCAAAAAGGTGGTGCCCTTCGTGAAGCTGATTGTCACTCCGGCCAGCCGCAAAATCTATCAGCAGGCGGCGGCCAACGGGACGCTGCAGATTCTGGCCGAAGCGGGTGCCATGATCACCCATCCGGCCTGCGGCCTGTGCTGCGGCAGAGCGGGAGGTATTCTGACTGACGGCGAGAGGATTGTGGCCCCCAACAACCGCAATTTCCTGGGCCGCATGGGCACCAACAAGGTGGAAATTTATCTGGCTTCGCCTAAGACCGCGGCAGCCAGCGCTGTGGCCGGGAAAATCGTGTCGGCGGAGGCGGTATGAAAAATTTCCGGCAGTTTCTGAAGTTCTGCCTTGTGGGCGTCTCCAACGTGGTGGTCTGCGAGGGCATCTATGTCATACTGCTTTTCTGCGGAGTCCACTACCTGGCCGCCAACATTCTGGGAAATCTGATCAGCATCCTCAACGCCTATCTGTGGAGCAACCGCTTTGTTTTCAAAGCGGAGGAAGGGGAAAAAAGAGTCTGGTGGAAGGTGCTGGCCAAAACCTACTTGAGCTATGGCTTTTCCATGGCCCTCAGCGCCGGGCTTTTGGTCTTCTGGCTGGAGATTGTGAAGCTGTCCCGGTATATGAGTCCGGTTCTGGAGCTGCTCACCGCCGCCGGCGTTTTGCCCTGGCTTACGAATCTGGGGCTTGCCATAGACGCCTCCCGCATGGCGGAGCTTGCGGCGGAGGCCATCAATCTGGTGATCACCATTCCCATCAATTTCTGCGTCAATAAGTTCTGGACGTACAGAAAGCAGAAATAAAAATTGTGTCCTGTGTTTCTCTGAACAGACGATAGAAAAGCATAGCGTGAAATTAATACAGATAAAAACTCCCGGAGACCATGTCAGGTTCGGGAGTTTTTATTATTGTTGTACAGGTTGCTCAGATTTCGCGGTAGTATCCTCGGGTGTTACTGTCCCGGATTTTGTCACCTCATCAATGATAAACGGCGGGCGGGTCCGCGCCGCGTCCAGGGCGCGCCATACATATTCCCCCAGAATGCCCAGCATTAACAGGATCAGACCAGCGGAGATGAGCACCACGCACATTAAGGAGCTCCAGCCCGCGATGGGGGTGCCGACGGTGAATTTCTCCACCAGCACATCGATCAGCAGGATGATGGCCAGAACGTTGAAAATGATCCCCACAAAGCTCATCATCCGGATGGGAAAATAAGAAAAGCTCATCATGGAATCCAGCACCAGCTTGAATTTTTTGGAGAAGGTCCAGCGGGATTTGCCGATCTCCCGGTCTCTGCGGTGGATGGGAACATAGTCGGTCTGAAAGCCGGCCCAGAGCACCTGCAGGGTCAGGGAGGAATTCTTTTCATTTAAAAGCTGCAGTACGCCGATGACCTGCCGGTCCAGCAGATAGCAGTCGCAGCCGCCCTTGGGCATATTTTTGTTGATGGTCTTGCGCACGATGGAGTAATACAGATTGGCAAAAAAGATTGGTGTTAGTCCGTAAACGGGTCGTTTTGGCCAAAGTTCTATATTCAGGGCATACTATACTGGTATTTCTGAAAGCCAGATATTAGGCCACCGACCCAAATCCGGACTAACACCAAAAGATTTTGACGGGGTTTTCATCCCGCTCCTCCCGGACAGCCAGCACCACCTTATTGCCTCGCTTCCAGCTCTCGTACATTTCCAGAATGATCTCGCTGTCTTCCTGCAGATCCGCCTGCTTGGTGACCGCGCAGTCCCCGGTACATACATTCAGGCCGGCCAGAAGAGCGGCGTGCTCGCCGAAGTTGCGGGACAGCTTCACGCACTGCACATGGGAGTCCATTTCCCGGACCCGGTTCATGATTTCCCAGGAGTTGTCTCCGGAGCCGTCGTCCACGAATACCAGCTCATAATTGCCCAGCTTATGCAGAATTTTGGCTTTCATATCCTCATATAATAACATCAGGGTGTCGGAATTATAGTATACCGGCACAACAATTGAAATTTTACTCATTTGAAAGAAGGTCCTTTCGTCGCGGTTCACCGACAGCTGATTAATTTGCCGGTATACGGTATATATTATGGCTTTGGCATTTTTGATATGTCGGCGGTCCGAACCACAGGATTGACCGGCAGCGGGTCGAAGATTTCTGTGTGCTTAAGGCTGTTGGCTGATCTCACGGATATATGTATTATAATCCCGGATATGCTCGCTGCCGTCGTAATGCTCCGAGCAGAGCACCAGCAGGATGGAATCCGGGGAAAAGTCATACATATCCTTCCACACCATGGTGTCCAGAAAAAGACCCATGCGGGGACGGTTCAGCTCCACAACGGCGCTTTCCCGGCCATTGGTCACACGCACCCTGCTTCTGCCTGCCACATTGATCAGGACGAACTGTGTCCTGCGGTTGGCGTGTCTGCCGCGGATTACCTGCGAGTCGGACCCATATATGTAAAATACTCTCTTAATATCGAAGGGAATATTCTGATTTTCCCCCTCGATGACCACCAGATTGCCGCGTTCATCGCCGAAATCCGGGAACTCCAGTATTCTGTATTGTTCTTCTAATCTTTTCATAATAAACGACCTTTAAGGCTGCCGGCAATGCGGTTCGGCTGCCGTGAGCGTCATCCTTATAGGGAACGACAAATTATTTTTGTGATTTTCCGTCAAAACTGTTTAACGCTTCGACGACTCTCTCCTGCTCATCAGCTGTCATACCGGTATACATGGGAATGGACAGCACTTCATTGGCATATTGCTCCGTGATGGGAAAGCTCCCCGGACCAAAGCCAAGATACTGATAGGCCTCGGAGAGATGGGGCGGGATCGGATAATGAATGATGGTGCCGATCTGCCTTTCCTCCAGGTGCTGAATCAGCGCGTCTCTGTCAGTGCAGCGAATCACATACTGATGCCAGATGCTGTGGGTGCCGGGGCGCTCCCTGGGCAGGATGATGTTCTCATTCTGAATATGGGAGCTGTAGTAATCCGCCAGCTGCCGGCGTTCCTCATTCAGATCGTCCAGATGGGACAGTCTGACTCTCAGAAGTCCGGCCTGCAGCTCATCCAGGCGGGAGTTGGTGCCCACGATTTTATTGTAATACCTTTTCTCACTGCCGTAGTTGCGCAGAACCTTAAAGTCGGCAGCGATCTGCGGATCGTTTGTGGTGATGGCGCCGCCGTCCCCGAAAGCGCCCAGATTTTTGGAGGGATAAAAGGAAAAGCAGCCGATGTCGCCGAAGGTCCCGGATTTCTGTCCCTGAAAGGCGGAGCCGTGGGACTGGGCGCAGTCCTCCACCAGACGCAGGTGATATTTGCGGCAGAGACTGACTACCTCGTCCATTCTGGCATTGTGGCCGTAAAGGTGCACTACCAGCACAGCCTTTGTCCTGGGGGTGATCAGGGCCTCCATCCTGGCGGTATCTATCTGATAATATTCGTCCGGTTCTACAAAAACAGGCGTAGCGCCGTTGATGGTGATGCCCATGACGCTGGCAATATATGTATTACCCTGCACCAGCACCTCATCCCCGGGGCCGATGCCCAGCACGCGGAAAGCCATCCATAAAGAGTCCAGGCCGTTGCCTACGCCCACGCAGTATTTGCTGCCGCACCAGGCGGCGAATTCCTCTTCAAAGGAGGAGACCTCTTTGCCAAGGACATACCAGCCGGAGCGCAGTACCTCAAGTGCCTTGTCCTCGAATTCTTTTTGATATTGAAAAAAGCCTCTGTCCATACGGTTGGGCTGTATTCGTTCCATATTTTCCCCCGGGTATAAGCTGTAATAAACAGTAAACGGCCTTTGTACATAGTGATGTCCGCGTCTGCGGGCATGTCCATTTACCATGGCGCAGATCTCCTGATGAAATCCATGAAAAACAGGGGACTTTCAGGCATGCCGCACCGAATTTCATGGTACACGAAACAATCTCTTTTGTCAAGATTCGCAATATAGAAACGGGCGGTGTTATAAGCCATTTATGATAATGTCCTTATATACCACAAGAGAAAATGTCCCA
>JAJPYH010000268.1 GCA_021205045.1 Lachnospiraceae bacterium
TTGTCCGGGAGCTTGTTTCAGGCTTCCGGTTTTTTATTGCTTAAAACCGGGACATTCGCTTTCACTTTTAACGACCATTGAAAGAAGGAGAATATAACCATGAGTGAATATAAATTTGAGACTTTACAGCTTCATGTTGGGCAGGAACAGGCAGACCCGGCTACCGATTCGAGGGCTGTTCCAATCTATCAGACGACATCTTATGTGTTTCACAATTCCGCTCACGCCGCTGCTCGTTTCGGACTGACGGATGCCGGGAACATCTATGGCAGACTGACCAATTCCACGCAGGATGTACTGGAGAAACGACTGGCAGCTCTGGAGGGCGGCGTTGCGGCGTTGGCACTGGCGAGCGGCGCTGCTGCCGTCACCTACACCATTCAGGCGCTGGCTCAGGCAGGCGACCATATTGTGTCGCAAAAAACTATCTATGGCGGGAGCTATAACCTGTTGGAGCACACTCTCCCCCAGTACGGAATCTCCACTACGTTTGTGGATGTGCATAATCTGGATGAGGTGGAAGCTGCCATTCAGGAGAACACGAAAGCGGTTTATCCGGAAACGCTGGGCAATCCGAACAGCGACATCCCGGACATTGATGCAATCGCCGAGATTGCCCATAAGCATGGACTGCCGCTGGTGATTGATAACACCTTTGGCACTCCGTATCTTATTCGTCCCATTGAACATGGCGCAGACATTGTTGTCCACTCCGCTACCAAATTTATTGGCGGCCACGGAACGACTCTCGGCGGAATTATTGTGGATTCCGGTAAGTTCGACTGGAAGGCAAGCGGAAAATATGCTCCGATTGCTGCGGCAAATCCCAGCTATCACGGCGTATCCTTTGTGGATGCAGCCGGACCGGCAGCTTTCGTCACTTACATCCGTGCAATTTTGCTGCGGGATACCGGCGCAACGATTTCTCCGTTTAACGCATTCCTGCTCCTCCAGGGCGTAGAGACGCTATCCCTTCGGCTGGAGCGGCACGCTGAGAACACAAAAAAGGTAGTAGAATATCTGGCCGGACACCCGCAGGTAGAAAAAGTCAACCATCCTTCTTTGCCTGACCATCCTGACCACGAGTTGTATCAAAAATACTTCCCGAATGGCGGAGCAAGCATCTTTACTTTTGAGATCAAGGGCGGACAGGAAGAAGCATGGAAGTTTATCGACAGTCTGAAGGTGTTCTCCCTGCTGGCAAATGTGGCAGATGTCAAGAGCCTGGTGATCCACCCGGCGACAACGACCCACTCCCAGCTTTCTGAATCGGAGCTTCTGGATCAGGGTATCAAGCCCAACACAATCCGGCTTTCAATCGGGACGGAGCATATTGATGATATTATCGCTGATCTGGAAAATGGATTTGCAGCGGTGAAATAAATAAAAGTATAGTAATTGGCGTAAAGCCGTTTACTCTTGAAGCATGCTGCCTCTGATTAGACTCAGAGGCAGCGGACCAGAAAGGAGGCTAACGTGATGACCATCTCTGATTCACATAAAATCAATCTCGTCATGTGCTGTTGTCGAATGAGCAATTCCCGGACATATTGTATGGCTGGGGGTGCAGTCGTGCGCGCATTGCGCCGATGTCTGGTGCCTCGAAACGACACGTGATTAGATAATCAGTGATCTTGCAGCCATTTGTCCGGGAGCTTATTGCAGGCTTCCGGTTTTTTTATGCACAAATTGAAAACATTATTTCTTAAAGACAGTTACTGCACACTTATTTTGAGATAGGAGAATAGGAAAATGAAAAATATAGCATTGAAACGGATACTTACACTGTCAATAGCGGCAAGTCTTGCATTGTCTTTGGCTGCCTGCAGCCAGACACAGACGTCTGAGGAGACGGATGCCGAAGAAGCTGTGGAGGCAGAAAAAGCCGAGGCCGACGATGAAGAGGAAGAAGCTTCGGAGGCGGCAACAGAGGTTGTTACCTATAAGATTGCTACAGAGGGAGCATATGCCCCGTATAATTATCTGGATGAAAACGGTGACCCGGACGGCTACGATATTGCGGTGGCAAAGGCGGTGGATGAGCTGATCCCCGAAGTGGAGTTCGAATATGAGGCGGTGGAGTGGTCCTCCATTTTTGCCGGTCTGGAGGCGGAGCGTTACGATCTGATAGTCAGTCAGGCTGCAAAAACAGAAGAGCGTGAAGAAAAGTACATATTCGGCGACGTGGCGTATTGCTGGGGCGTGGGCGCTATTGCATATCAGGCGGGACGCACGGACATCAGGAGCATGGATGACCTGGCCGGAAAGACGGTGACGGTGGCAGTGGGCAGTTCTAATGCCAACTTCATTGAGAACTGGAATGAGGAGCACGGCAATGTCATAAATGTAACCTATGGAGACGGCGATGTCACCAAGGCTCTGCTGGACGTACAGGAGGGACGAGTGGACGCCACTCTGGCCAGCCCCGTTACCGCAGGCCTGATAGTCGAGGAGCAGGGTCTGGATGTGGAATTTGTACTGAGGAACGACGAGAGTGTCAGCCCGGTTTACTGGCTGTACGCGAACACTGAAAAGAATGAAACTCTCAAACCTCTGGTAGACGAGGCGCTCAATACACTTTTGGAGAATGGGACGCTGGCGGCGCTGAGTATAGAATATTTGGGCGATGATTATTCATCGGAGGAAGCGGTTAACTCACGCATTGGAGAGTAATAATATCGCTTTAACGAAGGAGAATGCTGTATGGGAAAGGTTTTTGATATCAGTTTTATGATCTCCGTGGTGCCGGAAATTATTTCTTACCTCCCGGTGACCCTGGAAATCGCATTTATCTCCGGAGTAATAGCACTGATTCTGGGATTTGGCATAGCTTTAGTGCGCTATTTCCGAATAAGAATACTGTCGCCGATTGCTCAGGTATACATTTCCTTTATACGCGGGACTCCGGCTATGGTGCAGCTGATTATCGCATATTACGGGATTCCCATTTTCCTGCGGGCCTTAAATGAACAATTTAGTCTTAAATTATCGGTCAATGGGATCCCCGCAATAGTCTTTGCGATAGTGGCTCTGTCATTAAACAGCGCAGCCTTTATGTCTGAGACTATCCGAAGTGCCATGCTGTCCGTGGATGCCGGACAGCTGGAGGCCTGCTACAGCGTAAATATGACAACCGGACAGGCTCTGATAAGAGTGATACTGCCGCAGGCGTTCACAGTGGCGCTTCTAATCTGAATGAGGTGGTTTCTGACGACTTTATTTCCGTTCTTCAGGAGCGAGGCTGCAAGGTTGTGATTTATGTTGAGTTTGTTCCAATCACCGAGGACAGCACTGAGCTGGCACCGCAGGACGCAGAAAGAGAATTCCTAAAGAACAAGCTTATGGAACTGCGGGAAGAGTATCCTGAAATGCTGTTTATCTCATTCCCCGGCGACGAGAAAAGCTCCGGCGCTGTTTACAGCACTGCAAGATGGGGACGTATTGATGGAGGATCACGCCGGCGGTTGTGTCCTGTTTGAGCGAAAAGATCAGGTCGAGCAGCTACTAAACAACGAATAAAGATTTTTTCATTAACAGTACCTACTGTCATCATCTGCGGAGTTGACAGTGGGTATTTTTTTGACTTTGGAATGTTGTTATGCCCGAATCACTATAGCCCAACAGCCCTAAATGCCTGATCTAAATCTTGAATAATGTCCTCCGGTGCTTCAAGCCCGACGCTGAATCGAATAAAGCCTTTTCTGAATTTCTCCGGATACGCCTTGTTCCTTTCCTCAAAGACGCCGTGAAAACGGGTGCCGGACAGCATACCCGGTAGACCCAGCGCTATAATCCGTTTACCGTGAATAATACAGCACAGCGTATCGGAATTCATCGCTGGAATTAACTATTTTACCTCAGATGTTTGCGGATGGGATTCGATACGATGTGCTAAAACGATAATCTCAAATGCCTCGTGATCAGATCCTGCTCCTTTGTATCGCCTGCTCCAGATCAGCTTTCAGATCATCTGCGTGCTCAATACCCACTGACAGACGAATAAGCCGATCCGTGACGCCGAGATTGAGGCGGATTTCCTCTGGGATAGCCGCATGCGTCATGCTTGCCGGATGACACACCAGCGACTCCACTCCGCCGAGACTCTCTGCCAGCGTAATCAGCCGCAGGGATGAAAAGAATGTTTTTGTGTCATATCCCTCCTCAAGCTCAAAGGATATCATAGCGCCGCCGTTTTTTGCCTGTCTGCGGTTGATTTCGTACCCTTGCGCGTCAGGCAGACCGGGATAATACACCTTGCGCACCGCAGGGTGTGCTTCAAGATATCGAGCAAGCTTTTCCGCATTTTCCACATGCCGGTCCATACGCACAGCCAGCGTCTTGATTCCTCGGATCAGGAGAAATGAGTCAAACGGCCCCAGCACTGCTCCGGAAGCGTTCTGCAAAAATCCAATTCTTTTTGCAATCTCATCCGAATTTACCACCACCAGACCGGCCAGCAGATCGCTGTGGCCGCCAAGATATTTTGTGGCGCTGTGAATGACTATGTCCGCGCCAAGCTCAAGAGGCCTCTGCAGATATGGGGTCATAAAGGTACTGTCCGCAATCGACAGGATACCTTTTCTTTTCGTCAATGCAGCCATCGCGCTGATATCATTCACGGTCAAAAGCGGGTTCGTGGGGCTTTCCACGAAGATGGCCTTTACATCAGGCGTGATTTTCTCCTCCAGCACCTCCGGATCCGCGGTGTCCTCAATGGAATAGGTGATTCCAAAGTTTTCAAACACCTTATCCAACAGACGGAATGTCCCACCGTAGACGTTACCGGAAATAATGATACGATCCCCCGCACGAAACAGACTTAAGACGGCGGTGACTGCGGCCATCCCCGACGCAAAGGCAAATCCCTGCTTTCCGCCCTCCAGATCCGCTATCAAATCCTCAAGTGCCGTGCGTGTAGGGTTGCCTGTTCTGGCATATTCCCATTCCGGATTTCCGCCCAGCGTTTGCTGCTGAAACGTGGACGTCTGATATATTGGTACATTTACTGAATGCGCCGTGTCATTAAGCCGCATTCGTCCGTGAATCATCTGTGACTCGATATTTTTATATTCCATTTTGATGGTTTATCTCCTTTTTCTTACTCTGATTTTTGGTTCAAGTGTCAAAAGTCTGACCCCCACGTCATTTTTTACTGCGCTTCATATCTCAGCCGATCTGCCATGCATTCGCTTTGGAAGCATTCCTGGCAGCGCTGCGCACAGGGTGCCGCATTTATGCCCCTGTGAAGAAGCTCCTGCGTACTGCTTATGCGCTGCTGTTCGATAGCAAAGAGCACTTCGTGGTAAGGAATTAGCGGATCGATCCCCGCAAGAGCCAGGCCTGCGTACAACGGCGCGGTCACTGAAGCTCTGACGGTACGCGTAATGCACGGGAATTCCTTTCCGCCGGGAATAGGGTCGCATGGAATGCCGAGATTGGCCTGCAGCGCCATGGAGGCCGCATTTTCCACCTGATATCCGTCTCCTCCCGCCATCCATGTGATAGCGCCGCTTGCCATGGCGCAGCAGATCCCCGATTCTCCCACACATCCGGAGGCTCCGCTCGCTTTCGCTCTGGTGAATGCTATCGCTCCCAGTCCCGCCGCAACTATCAGACCCTCGATCACCTTTTCATGGGAGAACCCTCTAGCCTCCCGAACGGCATCTACGGCTCCAAACAGATATCCGCCGCCGGTTCCCATGGGGCCCGGAACAATTTTTACACCGGGGAGCTTTGCATTGGTAGACATGGCATGCACGATTATATGCTGTGTCAGCGGATCCTCCAGCACTCTGCCGGTTTTGAGATAGCGATCCCACTCACGCCCGTAAATGGGGAGATTGGGAGTATCCTTTGCGTTGTCATATCCGATTTTCTCCAGAGAATGTATCTGGTTCTCCCATATGTCATGAAGCGTCTCAAATCGATCCCAGATCTGCTGATCAGTCCAGCCCGAAAACGCTTTTTCATATTCGACGGCAGCCTGAACAAAGCTGATATTTCTCTCCTTTGCCACTTTCCGCCACTCGTCCACGGTAGTAAACAGCTGCGGCCTGCGATCCCTGGTTGTGACGACCGGAAGCAAAGCGGGAAGTATACGCCACTCAGCATTTTTTTGTGACAGCCGCAGCTTCAGCGCTTCTTTCGGCTCCTCGGAGAATTCAATCAGAACCGCGTGTCCGCCCTTGTCATCCTCAGCATAAGTCACTGCCACCGCCTCATAGGCAAACTCATTCGAAACAGCATGCAACTCCTGCTCCTCTATGCCCCATACAAGCACGGCCCATGTATCCGCCTGCCATCTGATGGGAAATCCATGTATGGAATAGGTAGTCACCATACCTCCTCCGATGGACTGTGCGCTCAAAACAGCGGTATCGCCGTCAGCGCCGGTCAGCTCGAAGGTCGCGCTTCCGGGCCACGGATTGTCGGCCGCCAGCTCGCTGAATTCATATGAAATCCCCGCCCGTCGTGCCAGCTCATGCGCGTCAAACAGCCGTATATCATCGGTAGCAAAATCCTGCAATCCCCCGAGATATGCCCTGTCATCCATCATGTTTCCCAGGGATCGCAGATGATGATCCCCCGGATTAAACAGTATCCGAGCCCGCTTTGGCTCACTCTTTAATGTATGTCTCGCGATACGCCCTACGCGGCTCGTCCCCGCAAAGCTACCGCTGGAGCCGGGCTGCATTATTGGGCCGAATACATCATTAAAAAAATCAGGATAAAATATTTTCTCCATTTTCTCTATCTACCGGCGCAGGAATCTGCTCGGCTTTACAGCCAGCTGTTTTTGCGATTACATCCGCCAGTTTCTTTGTATTGCCGCCACGGGAATAATACCTAACTTGAATATTCATGATTTTTGCTCCATTATACTTTATTTCTGCTGTCCGTCACAGTTTCACCGCCTTTTTATAGTTCTTTACGCCGAAGGTGTTGATTCAACCTTTTCGCAAGGGATATACGACGAAACGCAAAGAGATACAGGTATACAGTTTCTTTTTTTAATTTGCTCCTAAAAAAGACTTTACTCTTAAATTGCTATCTGTTATAATACAATTATAGGCACAGGATATACCCGTGTCAACTACGCAGTTTTTATGGAGTAGGTACTAAAAAACTTATCTAAGGGAGGAAATCGCTATGGCGAATGAGCATATCTGTCCTTGTACCGTGGGGTGCTCTTTACAGAAAGCAATGAATGCGATAGGTGGAAGGTGGAAAATGTCTATTTTATGTTCCCTGTCGAATGACGGCGCGACAAGATACAATGACATAAAGCGAAAAATGGGAAGCATTTCCAATACCATGTTGGCGAAATCCTTAAAGGAACTGGAGGAAGACGGGCTGGTTAAAAGAACAGAGTATATGGAGGTGCCGATTCGTGTAGAGTATGAAATCACGGATTCCGTTCGCTCTCTGATTCCAATTTTGACAGAGCTTGCCGTGTGGGGCAGTAATTTGAATAGCAAATAAGCAACGTCGGCAGATAATCACGATTTTTGTGATAACCTGCCGATTTCTGTTATCTGTCAGCATTATGCTGCTGTTCATGCCATTCCTGCGATCGCTGTACCAGTTTCCCACTACATTCGTTCCTTAGCCTCATGGCACTCCGCATAGGCCGTTTTTGCTCACTCAGTGCCTAGACATACTCCCAATTTTTTCGGTGAAAACACCCTTGACAAATCACATCTCATGTTTACCCTCTCTTTAATTATGGTGTTAGTCAGCAAAAGGGTCGTTCGATCAGATCAGCAGTAAGCCAGCC
>JAJPYH010000012.1:0-1395 GCA_021205045.1 Lachnospiraceae bacterium
AAGTATAGCACAAAAGCCATTATTTGGCCAGTTATTTATTTTATGTTATACTAGGGTACCTGCATCCATCTCTGCCTCGATTTGCTCAATCAGAGCTACAAGCAGAGAAGTGTCAGCGACTTCAACTGTAGCAGCAATATACTGCTCAATGATGATGCCGTTGGTGTAGGTTGTGCCGCTGCTGTTGACTGTGCAGACTGTCAATGTGGCAGCCTCAGTCAGTTCAAAGCTTACAGTTCTCTCAAGGCAACTGCCGGAGGAAGCTTTCTCATAATCCAGGTTTTCTACCTGCGTTTCATTCTCTTCACCATAATTGATGTAGAACTGATAGCAGGAACTGCCCGAACCGCTCAAATCACCACTGTATACAGTGACATTATATACTCCCGCAGGCAGGTCAACCTTGAAGGTACCGCCCATCATGAAGTCTGTCAGTATGGTATCGCTATTGCCTCTGTTTCTGCCGGCCACTGCTTCAGTGACGCCGTAACCGGTGTCTTCACTGTAAAGTGTCAGATAAGGATATCCGTCAATGGTGCCCACAGAAGTCCATCCATCAGTCAGATAGGAAAGGGTGTTGTCGTAGCCGCCATTCTTCGTCTGGGTATTGTCGAAATCAAAGTATCCGGCGTAAGGATCCTCTCCATTGGTACTAACACCGGTCAGCCAGTACTTCAGTACCTCGATGGTGTCGTTTACTTCATCTGTAATATCCAGAAGTGCTTCTGCCGCATCGTAGGCATCCATAGCTTCTACCAGAGCTGCGATACTGGCCTCAGTGTAGATGCTTCTTTCTGCGTAGGCCGCATCACACAGCTCCATCAGAGCCTGACCGTCTGCAGTGTCCGCCAGAGGCATATTCTTGATATCATACAGAGCGTCCAGAGTCTCATTGATCCGATTGACTAAAATCACATCAAAGTCAAAGACTGTGCTGCTGTCATCGAACAGGCCCACCTTCACTTCCAGCAATGCTGCGGCAGTGTCGAGGGTTGCCCACTTATCGGCGTCATAATCCTGAATGGTGCCGTCGTAAGTCTTGGGGCTGACGATATAGGCGCTGTCAACCAGTACCAAAGCTGCCGTAGCCGCCTGAAGTTCTGCAAGAGCCGCATCAATCTCCTCCTGAGTTGCATTCGGATCATCCAGTACAGCCTGAGCCTTCTCCAGAGCATCCTTATAATTCTCATAACTCTCTGGCGTATACTCGCTCTCTTTCTCTTCAATAGTCGGCGCCTTATCAACTTCCACCTGAAGAGGTGCTGTATTTACAGGATTAGATCCTCCGCCACCAAGGACGGTATCATCATCGTCATCGTCATTATCAGAATCAGTGTCAGTATCGTCATCGCCGCTATCACCACCAGAAGTATCAGCCTTTACCAGTGCTGCCTT
>JAJPYH010000012.1:1495-7743 GCA_021205045.1 Lachnospiraceae bacterium
TATCGTCATCGCCGCTATCACCACCAGAAGTATCAGCCTTTACCAGTGCTGCCTTAGCCTCCTGAAGCGCTGCCAGAGCCGCGTCTACCTCAGCCTGGGTCGCATTCGGATCAGCCAGAACCGTCTGAGCGTTTGCAAGTGCGGCAGCATACACTGCATAACTTGCTGCTGTATACGCACTCTCTACGATAGTCTCATCCTCTTCCGTTTCCGTCTGAAGCTCGGATTTGTCAACAGTATCATCATCGCTGGTTGCATTCAGCGTTGCAAGCGTCGGAATCGTCACTCTGGTCCAGTCAGTATCGCTGGCATAGTAATAATCCGTGTACGCCGGCTGATTATAGGAAGAGTTCTGAGACGCAATGCCTACGCGATACTGCGCATTCTGCATCAGCGTGTAGTCCTTGTGGGTGCTCTCCTCTACGTTCATGTAGATTCTGAGGCTTGAGCTGTCGGACTTCGGTAAAATGATCTCTTCGCGATAGTCACCGAACAGATCCGCCACCAGGCTGGGATTGCCCTTGGTGCTGTTGTTGGTCACATATCCGTTAGCCGTCAGGTAAGTATAGGAAGCGTTATTCACGTTTCCGGTGATGGTGATATTGCTGGTGTTGTTGACAAACTGAGTGGACATATCCTCATCCCACTTGATGTTCATATTGGTGCCAACACCATAGAGCGTCACCGCATTGCCCTTTGCGTCATAACCGGCGCTGATCTCCAGGCCGCTCACATCGGTCAGGTTGTCGCCGATAATGATTCTGCCGTAGTCAGTGGTGCCGGGAGCGCCAAAGAGCGCCACATTGCTTCTGGCGTCACGCAGAGCCCAGTTGTAGGGTGCGCCGGTGCCGCCCTCAAAGCAGGATACGATCTCCAATCCAGGATTATCAGGATCAATATCTGTGATGTGAATCGCGTCACCGTGTCCGTACTTGGCCCAGGTATCGCTGGTGCCGCCGTTCAAGTAGTCGCCGCCGGAGCTGTACAGATACAGGTCGCCGTTCTTATAGGAGACAATAGCGCCGCCGTTGATGATATCCTGGCAGCCGTCTCCATCCACATCCGCCACTGCGATGTAGTGATCGCCCTGACCGGAAAGGGTTCCGTTCACAGGATCACAACCGTCATAGCCGTGAGGACTGTCGTTGAAGGGGTTGGTCATCACTGTCCAGCCGGAGTCAATGGCTCCCACCACCACAAGCTTGCCATTCACTACATTGTAAGCCACCATGGTGGTTCTGGTGTAATAGCCGCGGCCCATAATGCAGGAGGCTGTCTCGCCATCCAGATAAGCCACCGCCACATTAAAGCGGTCATTACGGTTGCCCGGCTCGATATAGTTCATGGCATAGTCGCCCCAGAGCAGGCCGTCGTCCTCACGCTCATAATACCAGTCTACAGTATCCAGTTCTGAGCCGTCGCCGTCGAAGAGAGTCACATACTCCGGTCCGGTTACAATGTAGCCTTCCCAGGTTTCAAGGCTGTGCTTTTTCATGCGATACTCATAGTGGGTCAGGAAATAATCCGCAAGGATGGTGGCTTCCTCCTCGGTATAACCGCCGTCATGATTACAGGACGCCAGGTCATAATTGCCGTAATAATTTACCACATCCTCAAGCTTCACTGTCTTCATCACAGGATTGGATCCTGACGAACTGGAGACATACTGAAGGTTGCCGTCCTCATCATACAAAGCCACGTTTACTAAAACGTCGCCTTCCTGATAATCAGGAATATACTGCTGAATCTGTTCCACAGTGGTGCTTTCGGTCAATGTAAATGTCACATTGGCATTGCCCGATACTTCACCGGTGTAGAAGGTGCTGTCCGACCACTCATAAGAAGTGGTGAACATGGTCACAAGGTTATCAGACCAGATGCCGTCAATGGCATTGGCCACTGTTTCCTCAGAATAACGGCTCCATACGCCCCAGTCCATGAAAACATCGATCAGATACTCTCTGTAATCATCCGCTGAGAACACAAAGCTGGTGGTGTCCAGCGTATCGCTGTCGCCATACTCTTCGATGGCAGATTCCGTGTTGGTCACATAGTAACTCTCGGATACCACCAGATCACCGTTTTCATCGGTGACATTCTGACCATTCTCATCCAGCTTATAAATGGTCATCTGTGTGCCGGGGGCGGTCTTGACGATCAGCTCCGCTCCGCCGTCATAGTCAAAGTCATAGAGAGCGAACTCCGTGTAGTGTGCGCCGGCACGGATGTTGATGCCCAGATCCAGTCTCCACAGCAGTGTGCCGTCCAGCTCATAGCAGTCAAGAATAGTCGTGCCTGTGTAGCCCTGCTGGGACACGTCCTTGGAAAGGGAAGGCTCCCACTGTACCAGATACTCGTACTCGCCGTCGCCGTCCACATCCGCCACGGACATATCATTGGCAGAATAGGTAATCACATCATCCGCCGAGGTATAGCCGCTGTCAGTCATGGTGTATCCGCCCAGAGCGATCTCATCCACACCATAGGTCTCACGGATCGTGGTGCTTGCCGGTTTCTGAAGCGGGATATCGATGTAGGCCACATTGGAGTTGCTGGAATCATAAGTGAAGATATCCGCACTCGCGCAGGCCTCATCTGTCAGCTCCACACCATCAGCATCCACAGGAACGATGATGTAGGTACTCTCGGTGAGTTCTCCGCCGAAGGTGTCATCAATGTAGTTGGTGCTGTCTGTCACGGTAGCCAGCAGTACGCCGTTGCGGTATACGTTGAAGTTGTAACCCACAAGACCAGTATCCGTGGTCTCATCTGCATAGCCGTCGCCGTCCTCATCAATGCCATCCGTCACCAGCAGACGCCAGCTTAAGTAAACCTGAGTGTCGGAAATCTGCGTCACCGTCAGACCTCTGGTCAGATGCTCCAGCTCAACCTCATACTGTAAGCCGTTCTGAGCCACTACAGCTTCGCACTTGCTGCCAACGCCGCCTGTGGTCACAGGCGCAACCTTGAAGTATCTCTTGTAGTACGCGGACATCTGTACCGTAAATGTCACGGTAGTCTCACTGCTGTCCAGATCAGACACACTGATGGTCATGGTCTCATCGTCATAGCAGTTATTGCTGTCAGCGTCCAGAAGAACATAATTGGTGGTCTCCGTATCGCAGTCCGACCAGTACACGTTGTAACCGACCAGTGTATCGTCTTCCAGGACGTCCCACTGGAGCGTCACCGTGTCCTCAGTCACATCTACGACAGTCAGATTCTCCACACAAGTGGCAAGTACCAGATTGTCATAGGCCTCCTGAAGAGCGGCCAATGCCTCCGCGTACCCATCGGCCCCTTCCTCGGCCGCCGCGAGTGCTTCGAGTGCTCCCTGCACGTCGAATTTCCACGAGGTGGTTGTCGTAGCAGCTTCAACTGTCACATCACCCTGATATAAGGATGTGACAACCATAGCCGCCGCAAGCAGCAACGCAGCGACGCGTCCGGGGAGCCTGGCAGAAAGAAATTTCTTTTTCCTGTCCATGTAACTTCCTCCTTTGAATTTTTCATTTTTGCGTCATTCGTTGCCAGATTCCATGGCCGCCCCCTCTTCGCCGTCCGTATTGGTAAAACTAAACAGGATGCTTATGTAAAAGTGGCAAAAATTTCCACAAAAATATTTTAACAATAAACCGTTTCAACATATTTGTCAATCTTTTGGGGAAATAATCCTTAATTTTCGTAAAACCTGACCAACCTGTTTGTAAATTTTTTTCAATCTTCCATGATATCATTTTAACCGCACCGCAATTTCTGTTTTAAAGCACAAAAAATCCCACCTGAGCTGTCTGACAGTCAAAGAACCATCCTTGTTACAATCATACAGATGGAAAGTACTACACAGATGGGAACGAAACGATTCGAGGGAAAAAACGCCTTGATTTATGAATCCCTATATGATAAAATACCTCTGTTTATCGCCCGGCGCGGGGAAAATTCCGACTGCGGCAATGATATACCGGCTTCTGAGATGAATTCTGACTGCGACAATGACATACCAGCTTCTGAAATGATTGGAGAACCAATGATAAGCAAATATATCTACAGAAAATATTTTACTGTACTATCCTGCCTCCTGTGTGCTGCCCTCCTCGGCGGCTGCGCCACCGCGGGCAGCGTCAAAATCGCCAGCTTTGAGGCGCAGATCAGCACCGTTGTGGACAGCATCGAGGAAATTGATGCCAATATGAACGCCATCGACACCGATTCCGACACCGCCGGCACCCAGATGCTGAAATATATGAAGGAGCTCTCCTCCGCCATCGACAATCTGGCCGCCATCGAGGTGCCCTCCAGCGACTATCAGTATGTCAATGACCTGGCGGTGGAGGCGCAGGAATATATGGGGGAGGCCGTCACTCTTTACAGCCAGATTTTATCCTCCGGCGCGGAGTACGACCCGGATATCGCCGACGAGGCTTACCAGTATTATCAGAAGGCCTGCCGACGGGTCAGCATTATCGTTTCCCTGCTGCATGGCAACACGCCCTCCGACGTTGAGATTACATACGAATAATACCAGACAATAAAATTCACCGGCACCTGACGCAAATCCTGAAAAACGGATCGGCCAGAGCCGGTGATTTTTTATGATTTTTCTTTTAACCTGAATTCAGATTGCAACATGCAATCCATTTCATTTTATTTCTGTATCATCATGCCGGGGATTTCTCCCCGGCTCGCTTATGCCTCCCGCGCCACCCGGCACTTTCTCCTGTAACAGGCAAATCCGTACTTGTAAATTGTCTCGTACCCTTCCCTTCTCAGCTCATCCTCGTAGTGATTGTCTTCGATCTGGCCAAGTGCCTCTTTTATGGCGGCATCATAATTTCCCCGGTCTGCGTATTTTACCTCGATAATAATACCAATCTCCTCATCTTCGGCCTCAATCAGGATGTCGCTGTAGCCATCGCCGCTCTCGCGGTTGGAACGCACGTACCAGTTCCCCTTGAAGCCGAGGATACCGAGCAAAATCCCATGATAAAAATTCTCTTTAATTGGTTTGCGCACAAAAGTATCACGCACACCCACTGTCCTGCTCAGGTATGCGGTAAACAGCCTCTCCGTCTCCGCAGCGTCGCCGTTAATCAGCGCATCACAGAACGCCTTCAGAGTCTCCCCGTCCTTCGACACATCCTCCTTAAACATTGTCAGGATCTGCCTGGTGAAAATCCTGCGAATTTCCCGGTTGGGTATGGTCAGGCAATAGCTGCTCTCCCCCGCCGACCCCCGCTGGGTCAGGTAGCCGGTCATGAACAGAGCACTCCACAGGTTGTCAGCCGAATCATAGAGCTGGTTATAGGTCAGCTCCTCACGAATATCTTTGATCACTGTCTCTCCGGCGATCAGAGCCTCGATTTCTCCTCTGGTCACGCCGCTCCCCTGCATTTCAATGAAATGGCGGACAATGTCGTTGCCGCTGGTGTTGGACCAGTAGTCCTTCGGCGCAGAGTTTGGATTATCCATCAGCTCATAGCAATAACTGATCACGTCCCAGGGGCAGTAAACATCTTTATTACCGATGCGGTATCCGTCATACCAATCCTTCACAGCCCTATATTGCTCCATAAGGCCATAATATTCCAGCATATCCTTTACTTCTTCATCCGTAAATCCGAAATATTCATCGAAACGTGTTGACAGAATCGAAATAACATTCGGATTATTCAGGCCGGTAAAAATACTTTCCTTCGCAACCCGTAAGCACCCTGTCATCACAGCAAAGTGCAGACTGTCGTTGGTCTTTAAGGCCTGATTGAACATTTTACGGATCAGATTCACCATCTGATCATAATAGCCCTTCTCATTTGCTTTGGCTAACGGCACATCATACTCGTCAATCAGAATAATAACCTTTTTCTCATAATGCCTGTAAAGCAGCATGGAGAGGATCTTCAGGCTGTCCTCCAGCACGGAATCCGGCATGACGAAGCTCTCTGTATGGCCGGTATCTACATTTGTCAGCTGCTGGTACTGCTGTTTCTCCTTCTCGGTCAGACTGTCATCCTGCATGAGGAACTGAAAACGCAGAGCTTCATTGCCAATGACAGAGCACATGGTCGCACGCGCTTCCTCATAGCGCATGCCATCAACACTCTTTAAGCTGATAAAAATAACCGGGAACTTCCCCATATTCGCATCACACAGCGCCGTTTCCTTCGAAATCTCCAGACCATCAAACAGCACCTTATCGCAGCCAATCTCAAAAAAGCATTTCAGCATGCTCATGTTCAGGGTCTTCCCGA
>JAJPYH010000171.1:0-7445 GCA_021205045.1 Lachnospiraceae bacterium
CCGAGGAAATTTTGCAGAGCTTACGTTCTAAAATGGTTACATCGAAAATGATTCTCATAGTGGAAAAGATGTGGATAAAGGTGTACAATAATAAAGTGGGGATTTTCTGGTAAAAACGGAATATGGATAACTTCCGGGTTGTTCTTATGTTATCTGCCGCTTTTACACATGTTTATCCATTCAAAAAAAGCTTTATTTCAAGGGAAAATAAAACTTTTCCACATTTCTACACCGCCTAATATTAATACGACTGATTTATTATATATATATCTTTGAGAAAACAGAAAGGAAGTTTCACACATGAAAATCGTATGCTCGAAGCAAAGTTTACTGACAGGAGTTCAAATTGTCTCCAAGGCGGTGCCCGCCAAGACCACGATGCCTACTCTGGAGTGCATTCTGATAGATGCGACAAAAGGAATGATCACTTTGACAGCCAACGATATGGAAATGGCAATTGAGACGATCGTAGACGGCTTTATTGCGGAGAGAGGTATGATCGCCATTGATGCCAAATTTCTGCTGGAAATTGTGAGAAAGCTTCCTGATAATGATATTACCATCTCTACGGATGGCAGCTATAAGACGACCATTACCTGTGAAAAATCCAGATTCAATATCATTGGCAAAGCAGGAGAAGATTTCAATCGGCTTCCGGAGTATTCCAAGGATGACAGTATTGTCATAGGACAGTTTACCTTTAAGGACATTGTCAGGCAGACAATCTTTTCCATTGCCGACAATGAAAATAATAAGATGATGACGGGAGAACTTTTCCAGATTGATGGACAGGTTCTCAAGATTGTATCTCTTGACGGGCACAGAATTTCCGTCAGGAAGGTTATTTTAAGAGATTCCTATGAGAGTCATAAGGTTGTAGTACCGGGGAAGACTCTGAATGAAGTAAGTAAGATTTTAAACGGCGACGGCAACAGCTATGTGACGATTTACTTCTCGGATAAGCATATTGTCTTTGAGTTTGGAGATACCACGGTGGTGTCCAGACTGATTGAGGGCGAATATTTCAGAATCGAACAGATGTTCAACAATGACTATGAGACAAAGGTCAATATCAATAAAAAGGAGCTTCTCAATTGTATCGACAGGGCTACGCTCTTAGTAAAAGAAGGAGACAAAAAGCCCATTATCATGAGTATTGGCGATGAAAGCATGGAATTAAAGATCAGCTCTGTGATCGGCTCCATGAGAGAAGATCTGAGCATAGACAAAAGCGGCAGAGATATGATGATCGGCTTTAATCCGAAGTTTTTGATTGATGCTCTGCGGGTGATTGATGATGAGAGAGTGGATCTGTATATGCTCAATTCCAAATCTCCGTGTGTCATTAAGAATTTTGAAGAAACCTATATGTATCTCATTCTGCCGGTAAACTTCACAACGGTGAGTTAAATCTGTTTACTGTATCGGACGGCTTTGTATCCTGATTTTGCATATATTGCCGGGAACTGAGAATGTAACATAATGGGGGATTTGTAATGCAGAAAATCACAATCAGAGATGACTACATCAAGCTGGGACAGGCTTTAAAGCTGGCAGGTTTTGTGGATTCCGGTGTGGATGCCAAAATAGTCATTCAAAACGGACATGTAAGTCTGAATGGGCAGGTTGAAACCCAGAGGGGCAAAAAGGTTGTGCCTGGTGATGTGGTCAGTTTTCATGGCAAAGAATTTATGGTGGAAAATAATAAGCTATGATCATTAAGTCCATTGAACTTGCGGATTATAGAAATTATGAGAGGCTGAGCCTTCATTTCAGTGATGGCGTCAATATTTTTTACGGGGATAACGCTCAGGGGAAAACCAATATTCTGGAGGCAATTTTTGTGTCGGCTACCACAAAATCTCACAGAGGCAGCAAAGACAGGGAGCTGATCCGTTTTGATCGGGAAGAAGCGCATATCAGAACCATGATTGAAAAAAATGGCATGGAGCACAAAATAGATATGCATCTTCGCAGGTTCAATACCAAGGGAATAGCAGTCAATGGACAGAAAATCAGAAAGGCTTCGGAATTGATTGGTCTGCTGAAGGTGGTCTTTTTTTCACCGGAGGATCTTTCTATTATCAAGGATGGCCCTTCCGCCAGGAGAAGATTTATAGATATAGAGCTTTGTCAGCTGGATCAGTCCTATCTTTTTCATTTAAATCAGTATAATAAGGTTTTGATGAACAGAAATAAGCTCCTGAAGGATCTGGTATGGGATAACAGCCTGTATGATTCTCTGGATGTGTGGGATGAGCAGCTTGTAAGATATGGCTGTCAGATTATTGACAGAAGAGAAAGCTTTATCAGGGAACTCAATCAGATCATCAGCGGAATTCATGGAAATCTTTCCGGAGGAAAGGAAAATCTGTATCTGGGATATGAGCCGGATGTAAAGAAAGATTTTTTTGAAAGGAAAGTGAAGGAGAGCAGAGAAAGGGATCTCAAATTAAAACAGACAAGCGTCGGACCTCACAAGGATGATTGTATTTTTTCAATCGGAAACTGTGATATCAGGCGTTTTGGCTCCCAGGGACAGCAGAGAACAGCGGCTCTGGCTTTAAAATTATCAGAAATAGAGCTTGTGAAAAAGGTTTCACACGATACACCGGTGCTATTATTGGATGATGTTTTATCAGAACTTGACAGCAGCCGGCAAAATTATCTTCTGGACAGTATTGGAGAGATCCAGACGATTATTACATGTACCGGACTGGAGGAATTTATTAACAGGCGGTTTGAGGTGGATAAAATTTTTAAGGTTGTAAATGGAACTGTGAGTGTGGAAAACTGAGAAAGGATCATATTACATGAGTGCTGAGTACGGTGCGGATCAAATTCAGATTTTGGAGGGCCTTGAGGCGGTAAGGAAGAGGCCCGGTATGTATATAGGAACTACTTCCAGCAGAGGGCTTCATCATCTGGTCTATGAGATTGTGGACAATTCTGTGGATGAGGCTCTTGCGGGAGCCTGCGACCGGATTGAGGTCGTGATTAACGAAGATAATTCAGTAACGGTAACTGATAATGGGCGTGGAATTCCCATCGGCATCAATCATAAGGCAGGAATTCCGGCAGTGGAGGTGGTTTTTACCGTACTGCACGCGGGCGGCAAATTTGGCGGCGGCGGCTACAAGGTTTCAGGCGGTCTCCATGGAGTAGGTGCCAGCGTGGTAAATGCTCTTTCTGACTGGCTGGAGGTAAAGATTTACAGCGGCGGGAAGGTATATCAGCAAAGATATGAGAGAGGGAATGTCTGCTATCCTCTCAGAAAAATTGGAACCTGTGATATTAATAAAACCGGCACCACTGTTACCTTTAAGCCGGATGCTACGATCTTTACGGAGACTACGGTTTTTGAGTATGATGTGCTGAAGCAGCGGCTGAGGGAAATGGCTTTTCTGACGAAAGGGCTGCGCATTATTCTGATTGACCAGCGCACGGAGGAGGAGAAGGAACTTCCTGCGGCGGCAAAGGAAGAAAAATTAGAGGAATTACTGGAGCGGGCCAATGAGGACGCTGAACTTCGCGGCGAGGTTGGAGAGGTGGTTTCCACCCAGGTTGGAGATTCCTCCGTATCAAAGAAAAAATCCGTAAAAGAGGAATCTTCTGATGCGCTGGATGTAACGGCTTCAGACGATAAGGCTCCGAAAATCAGAAGATCAGAGTTTTATTATGAAGGCGGTATCAAGGAGTTTGTCACTTATCTGAATAAGAGTAAGGACGGACTCTATGAGAATGTCATTTATTTTGAGGGTACCAGGAATGGAGTCTACGTGGAAGTCGCCATGCAGCACAACGATTCCTATACCGAGAGTATTTACAGCTTTGTCAATAATATCAACACACCGGAGGGCGGTATGCATCTGGTGGGCTTTAAGAATGCTCTGACAAAGACCTTTAATGACTATGCCAGGACCAATAAATTGTTGAAGGACAGTGAATCCAACCTGTCCGGGGAGGATATCAGAGAAGGTCTGACGGCTATTATCAGCGTCAAGATCGAAGATCCTCAGTTTGAGGGTCAGACCAAGCAAAAGCTTGGCAATGTGGAAGCAAGAAGTGCGGTAGACAGCATTGTTTCCGAGCAGCTGAAATATTTTCTGGAGCAGAATCCGACTGTGGCCAAGACCATCTGCGAGAAGTCTTTGCTGGCGCAACGCGCCAGAGAAGCGGCAAGAAAGGCCAGGGACTTAACCCGCAGAAAGACTGCTCTGGACGGATTTTCTCTGCCGGGAAAGCTGGCGGACTGCAGTGACAAGGATCCGGCTAACTGTGAAATCTATATCGTGGAGGGAGACAGCGCCGGCGGCAGCGCCAAGAGCGCCAGAAACCGGGCTACTCAGGCAATTTTGCCTCTGCGCGGCAAAATTTTGAACGTAGAGAAGGCAAGGCTTGACAGAATCTACGGCAACGCGGAAATCCGCGCCATGATTACCGCTTTTGGTACAGGAATTCACGAAGATTTTGATATTACCAAGCTTAGGTATGACAAAATCATTCTGATGACGGATGCGGATGTGGACGGTGCCCATATTGCAACTCTTCTGCTGACCTTCCTGTATAGATTTATGCCGGAGCTGATCAAGCAGGGGCATGTGTATCTGGCACAGCCGCCGCTTTATAAGATTGAAAAAAACAAAAAGGTCTGGTACGCCTATTCCGAGGAAGAGATGAACAGCATCATGGAGGAGATCGGAAGAGACCAGAATAATAAGATTCAGCGTTACAAGGGTCTGGGTGAGATGGACGCGGATCAGCTCTGGGAGACTACCATGGATCCGGAGAATCGGATTTTACTGAAGGTTCACATGCAGGAAGACACGGAATCTGAGATTGATCTGATTTTCACAACGCTGATGGGCGATAAGGTAGAACCGAGAAGAGAATTTATCGAGGCAAACGCAAAGTTTGTGAAGAATCTGGACATATAAAAGAAGTGTGTAAAAACAGAAACTATTTCGCTCAGTTATACAAATTCTTGCTTACTGCTAATAACGAGAGGAATCATAGATGGACGATCAGATTTTTGACAGAATACATGAAGTTGATTTAAAAAAGACCATGGAAACCAGCTACATCGATTATGCCATGAGCGTCATTGCAGCACGTGCTCTGCCGGACGCCAGGGATGGTTTAAAGCCGGTGCAGCGGCGTATCCTTTATTCCATGATTGAACTGAATAATGGTCCCGACAAGCCGCACAGAAAGAGCGCCCGTATTGTTGGTGATACGATGGGTAAATATCATCCTCACGGAGATTCCTCCATTTATGGAGCATTGGTCAATATGGCCCAGGACTGGAATATGCGTTATATTCTAGTTGACGGACATGGAAATTTTGGCTCCATGGACGGCGATGGCGCGGCGGCCATGCGTTATACGGAGGCTCGTCTTTCAAAGATTTCCATGGAAATGCTGGCGGATATCAATAAGGACACTGTGGATTTTGTGCCCAATTTTGATGATACGGAAAAGGAACCCGTGGTGCTCCCCAGCCGTTATCCTAATCTGCTGGTGAACGGCACTACAGGTATTGCGGTTGGTATGGCTACCAATATTCCTCCTCACAATCTGCGAGAGGTAGTCAATGCTGTGGTGAAGATTATTGACAATTATGTGCAGGAGGACAGAAAGACTACCATTGAGGAGGTCCTGCAGATTGTCAAGGCGCCGGATTTTCCTACAGGCGCTACTATTCTGGGCACCAGGGGAATTGAACAGGCTTATCGCACCGGCCGGGCCAAGCTGAAGGTTCGTGCAGTGACGGAGATTGAGACCATGCCAAGCGGTAAGAGTCAGATTATTGTGACTGAACTGCCATATATGGTCAATAAAGCCAACCTGATTGTGAAGATGGCCGATCTGGTGAAAATGAAAAAGATCGAAGGCATTACAGCCATTCGGGATGAGTCCAACAGAGAAGGCATCCGGGTCGTCATTGAAGTGCGCAAGGACGCCAATGCCAATGTGATTTTAAATCAGCTTTACAGACATACGCAGCTGCAGGATACTTTTGGAGTGATCATGCTGGCGCTGACAGACAACAATCAGCCGAAGGTTATGAATCTGCTGGAAATGCTTCAGGTATATCTGAAGCATCAGGAAGATGTTGTCACCCGCCGTACAAGGTATGATTTAAATAAGGCGGAGGAAAGAGATCATATTTTACAGGGTCTTTTGATGGCGCTGGATTATATTGATGAAGTGATCAATATTATCCGCAGCAGTGAAAATGTAGGCGCAGCGAAGGCTCGTCTGATTGAGAGATTTGGTTTTAGCGACGCACAGGCTCAGGCAATCGTGGATATGCGTCTGCGGGCGCTGACCGGTCTGGAAAGAGATAAGCTGGAGAGCGAGCATGAGGAACTGCAGAGTAAAATTTCTTATTATAAAGCTCTTCTTTCAGACAAAAAACTACTTTACGGTGTGATCAAACAGGAAATCAGCACCATTGCGGAAAAATACGGGGATGACCGCCACACTAAGGTGGTATTTGATGATTCGGAATTTAATACAGAAGATTTTGTGCCACTGAATGATACTGTGCTGGCAATGACTCATCTGGGCTATGTAAAGCGCATGACAATGGACAATTTCAAGGCGCAGAACCGGGGCGGCCGGGGCATCAGGGGAATGCAGACAATTGAGGATGATTATATTGTCAATCTGGTGATGACAACAACCCATAGTGATCTGATGATGTATACAAACTTTGGCCGGGTTTATAAAATGAAAACCTATGAAATTCCGGAGGCCGGCAGAACGGCCAGAGGAACGGCGATTATCAACCTGCTTCAGCTGAATCCGGAAGAAAAAATATCTGCCATTGTGCCGGTAGATGAATATAATAACAATTATCAGCTGATCATGGCAACGAAGAACGGGCTGATCAAAAAGACGCCGGTTTCTGCTTACAATAATATCAGAAAGAGCGGTCTGATTGCCATAAACTTAAGGAAAGGCGACGAACTGATCGGTGTGGGTGTGGTTAATGAGGATACCCATATTATTCTGGTGACGAAGAAAGGTATGTGCATCCGCTTTAAGCAGTCAGATGTGAGAGCTACCGGCAGAGATTCCATGGGCGTCACCGGTATCCGGCTGAACGAGGGCGATGAAGTAGTCGGTATGCAGACCGATGAGATGGGTAAAAAGCTTTTGATCGCCTCTGAAAAGGGTCTGGGCAAGCTGACTGAAATGAATATGTTCAGTGCGCAGAACCGCGGCGGCAAGGGTGTCAAATGCTACAAGATCACTGAAAAAACCGGCGATGTCATGGGAATCATGGCTGTGAACGATGATGATGAGATCATGCTGATCACCACGGAAGGCGTAATTATTCAGATCAGAGTCAGCGATATTTTCACCTTGGGCCGGATTGCTTCCGGTGTGAAGCTGATGAATCTGGACGAAGGAGTCAAAGTCGCACAGATGACAAA
>JAJPYH010000171.1:7455-7689 GCA_021205045.1 Lachnospiraceae bacterium
CAGGCGGACTGTGGAGGAAGAAAACGATTCAGAGGTTTTTGAAAACACGCCAGATGAGATTTTTGAGGGCAGCGATCTTGATTATGAGCCGGAAAAAACATCAGAAGAGCTTTCAGAAGAATCTGAGGAAGCAGAAGAAACGGAAAATGAATAAAAACCATATTTTGTAAAGCTGTATGTGGTCTATTATATCGTCGTATTCTGTCAAAATTTTCGACAAGCCACATTTTGTAG
>JAJPYH010000151.1 GCA_021205045.1 Lachnospiraceae bacterium
CCTGCACAGTTTCATTTATGGTGGTGCCAAGTGCGCGGGCATGGGGGTTTTGGAAAAGATGCATATTATAGGTCTGGTTGAACTTCCAAGAAGAATTTTCCTGAAATCTGATGCGGATGTTCGTTCTAATATTCTTTTTGCTGAATGTAAAAAAAGCGATGAAAGGTCAGACTATCCCATCCATGCCGAGCTTGTACGAAAGGTGGGCTACAAAATGGGAGAAGGTTTTACGGCGCTTCCTATTCGTGATGAACAAACAGGATTAGAATTGCGGAATCCTGATACCAACGAGATGATAATTGACACAGATTTTAATCTTGTGAAAGATAATTTCCTCGCTCTCATATCAATGCAAAAGGAGAATAAAACAATATCCTGGGAGGGGGCACATCTGAGTGATATAACAGATCATCCTCAGCTTGATATGAAACCCCGAAGGCTGACCAGAAACGCTCTGGTGAATTTGCGGACAATTATTTCAAAACCATGTAAACGTCTGTATGAAATTGCCGATATCGTTGAAAATGTTACAGTTTTTTCAGAAGAATTTGAATCGTTTGATCCTCTTTTCCTTGTAGAAGGACAGGATATTCGAGCGGCAGAAGGCAGTGTTGTCCTCAAAACCAGCGAGAAAAGATGGCAGGCTGAGGTGCGTAAAACCAGCAAAGGCTATCACATGCACAATAAGGACATTGTTGTGGGCCTGGTACGGCCGGAGAGACGCAATATTGGACTATACATAGGTAATAAGGACAATGTATTCGGATGCCCTGATGCGGTCGCCATCATTCGGCAAAAGTATGAGGAATATCCTGTCGAATGGATATTTCAGGTACTCAGAACCGAACAGGTTCGGATTCAGCTTTGGACTGAATCGGGAGGAACGAGTTATGACAAGCTGACATTAAATCAATTGAAAAATATTCTTATTCCGATTCCGCCAGAGAATGAGATAAAAGCAATGGTAAGGAAAGTCCGGGTCTGGGCAGATGCCCAAAAACAGGTGCAGCAGTCCTTTGACGATATCTGGGAGGATGAAGACAGAAGAGTCATTCTCAACTCTCCTAATATTGGGTTGGAGGGGCGCAGTATCCTGGCAGGGCAGGAAACAACCCTGTGAAAATGTTGAAACGCATTGCGTGAAGCTTTTGATTTTGATATACTTACTGCATTGAAAAAGATGCCATGTCATTTTTGAACAGTGTATCAATCAGTACAGCGAGGTTTCCGCAATGAAAAAATATTTATCGGACAGCAGGCACAAAAATACGCTTCTTTCGCTTCTCATTGTGGGAGCGGGGACGGTGGTGCTTGCTGTTTTTTTTGACGTCTGGTTTACCATCAATGATGATGTGATGATCCGGGATATTCTGTCCGGGGCTTACACGGGGACGCCCAATGCCCACTGCATCCAGATGCTGTATCCGCTGGGACTTCTGATTAGCTCCCTGTACCGCCTGATCCCGGCCCTTCCCTGGTATGGGCTGTTCATGGGCTTTTGCCATTGCCTCTGCGCTTTTCTGATTTTGAGGCGGCTGTTTACCTGGGCGGAGGATGTGGAGATGAACGGCGGGAAGGCAGATGGCGCTAATGCGGAGGATGGAAAGTCAGACGGTGGAAAATCGAATGATGGAAGGCTGAGTGACGGGAATAGAGCCGCCGGAAAGACGAAGAACGGAAAGCCTGCCGCCCGGAAGCCGGGCGCCGGAAAGATGAAGCTTCTGCTGGCGGTTCTTGCCGTCCTCGGCTTTACGGCTATTCTTCTGGGAAAGGTGCTGTATATTCAGTATACGGTGACCTGCGCCCTGCTGGCCGGTACCGCCATCTTTTTGTTTGTCACCACGCCGGACGAGTGCTCCCCGGCGGAATTCAACCGGGAAAATATTGTCAGTATGATCCTTTTCATTCTGGCTTTCTGCATGAGGACGGAGATGGTGCTTCTGCTCTGCCCTCTGGTGGCCGCGGCGGGAATATATAAGTGGAGCGCCGGCACCGGAAAGGTAGGGCTGAAATTTTTTTCCAGGATCAATTACTGTAAATATCTGATCACCGTGCTGGTGGTGGCGCTGGGCATGGGGGCCTGCTATCTGTGCGATATGGCGGCCTACAGCAGTGAGGAGTGGCAGGAATTCCGGACCTTTTTTGACAATCGGACGGAGCTGTTTGATTTCCTGGGGAGAGCCCCGGAATACGAGGGCAACGAGGAATTCTATGACCGCATCGGCCTTTCCGAGGAGCAGGTGGAGCTTTTAGTCAATTACAATTTTGCCCTGGATGAGGAGATCGATTCAGAGCTTTTGCAGACCATCATCGACTATGATCTGGAGGAGAGAGAGGTGGGGTATTTCAGGTATGTCATTTCCGATGGCTTTGCTTATTATCGCTGGCAGATGGTTAACCTCATCGACCGGCCCTGGATGGTGGTGATTGTGGCGGGATACGTCCTTGTGCTGGCGGCGGGGCTGATGAACCGGCATTGGGGGATTTGGTGGCAGCTGGGGCTTCTGGGCGTGATGCGGACGGTCAGCTGGATGTATATTTTCATGCGGGGAAGATTTTATGATCGGGTCAATCATTCTCTGTATCTTTGTGAAATATTGATTCTGCTGGCGATGCTGCTGGTGGAGATGAGGCGGATATGCGCTGAATTTGAAAAAAAGAAAGTGTTTTCCTGGCTGGCAAATCCGGACGGGAGGCACGGAAATGCAGCTGTCAGAGAAGATCAATTCACAGAACAAAAAGACGGTTCAGATAAGGAAAAGTCCCGGAAAGCCGGGGAAGACAGGAAAGACCACTTCAACTATCGGAAAAAACCGTCCGGCGGAGAAACCCTCAGGACAGCTTTCTGTGCTGGAACGGCGCTTGCTTTCGGACTTATCTTCGGCGTTTACGCAGTCATCGGCATTCAGGACGCCCTGGCGGACAAGGCAGCCATGGAAGCAGAGTACGCGACCTGCTATGAGCCGCTGCAGGAATACTGCGCCGCCCATCCGGATCAGTATTTCCTGATTGATGTGTACAGCTACACTACCTCCTTTGAGCCGGTGCTTCTCACCGGGGACAGCGATTACCGCAATTACGATATCTGCGGCGGGTGGTCCGCCAAAAGCCCGGTTTATGCCAAGAAACTGGCTTATGCCGGAATTGAGGATCTGACGGCGGATCTGGCCGGTCAGGAGGATGTGCTTTTTATCAGCAGAGACGACAGGGAGGTGGACTGGCTTGCGGCTTATTATGCGGTGAAGGGGTATGATGTGAAGGTGACGGCGGTGGATCATATTGATACGGCGGCGGACGAAGGGTATACCGTGTATCAGGTGGCGCTGGATGAGTAGCTGAATTGACTATTTGGAGAAAAAATCTCTAAATAGACAAATAGAATATTGACTTTTCCCTTCTTAAGAGTATAATACGACACAAGGAGGATTGTAGTATGATTATCAGAGTCAGTGTGGAGAACTTTAAATCTTTTGATTCCAATGCAGAGCTAACGATGATCTCTTCCGCAAAAATTCAGGATCATAAAAATCATAGAATAGGGGTTAAAAGTACCAATATATTGAAACACGCGGCAATTTATGGCGCCAATGCTGCGGGAAAGTCAAATATTGTAGATTTTTTCGATCTTTTTAAAAGTACTATAGAGAAGGATATTCCGATTTGGGCGGCAGAGTGTTACTGTAAGAACAAAGAGGAAAATAAGACAGCAAAAAGCAATTTTGAGATTCAGTTTACATTAGCGGATAAGTTTTACGCATATGGATTTTCAGCAGTTCTGAATGAGCGAAAAATTAAGAATGAATGGTTATATGAGTTATTTCAGGACGGGACTTCAAGGAGACTGTTTGAGCGTGAGGCGGGAAAGCGGCCATTCCTGGGTGAGAAAGTCCGTTTAGATTCTGATGAAAGGAAACGCTTTGATGTTTATGCTGAGGACTTTGAAAGTAATGATACGACTCTATTCCTGAATGAAATGAACCGGGGGAAAAAATATCAGGAAGGTTCTAAATTGTTATTTTTCCGTGATGTTTATCATTGGTTTCTGGATAATCTTTATGTGATTCGTCCGGGTACGCCATTGATGGATTTTGAATACTACTATGATGAGGACTTTTTAGATATTATCAATAAACTGATTCAAACCTTTGATACTGGTATCAGTGAAGTGACGGTTCAGGAAATAACTCTTGAAGAACTGGAACATTCCATTCCTCAAAGTATCTTCCACAGGGTTATGAGGGATATTCAGGAAAAAGTGGGAGAAGGTGAAAAGATGCAGGGAACCTTGAGATCCCAAAACAGTATTTTCAGCATCGCTGTAGATGAGAATAAGGAACTTAGCATAAAAACAATACGTTTCCATCATAGAGAATCTTTTTATGATTTTCAGTTTGGGGAGGAGTCGGACGGTACCAGAAGATTATTTGATCTGATTGATATTCTCCTCAATGTGAGAAATGATATAGTATATGTAGTTGATGAATTAGAGAGAAGTCTGCATCCCAAACTGACCGAACATTATCTGAAGATATATATGCAGTTTCACGATGGGCTCCGCAATCAGCTTATTTTTATGACCCATGAAGCATCTATTATGGATCAATCCCTGTTCCGGCGGGACGAAATATGGTTTGTAGAAAGGGATGAGCATAATTCCAGTAAGATATATTCATTAGATCGTTTTAAAGAGCGCTATGATAAAAAGATTGAGAAGGCTTATCTGGAGGGGCGTTATGGCGCGATCCCGGTGTTCTCTGAATTTAAGTATGGGGAGGAGTAAGAATGCCGCCTGTACGCAGTTATCATAATTGGAATAAGCGTCCCTCTGATTCTCAGAATCAGGTTGAGCCTTATCAAAAGTATTTTTTTATCTGCGAAGGAGCGAATACGGAGGTTTTCTATTTTAAAGAGTTAGTCAATTTGCGCAAACAGTTAGGTATTCATCCATTGATTGATATCAGACTTTTGGAGAAAACGGATGAAGACGAGAGTTTAAGCAACCCAAAAAGACTGATCATTTTTGCCGAAGAGGAAAAAAGTAATCCGGAAATAGAATTCGATCCGAAATATGATAAAATGGTTGTAGTCTTCGATATGGATATCTTTAGACGAAAGCCTGATTCTTTTCATATTGATCTCCTGTCAGATATGTACTTGCATTTTGCTCAGGATTATAGTATGATATTGTTGTTTTGGGATTGTATACAAATATACATTGATACAAAACGGGAATGCCCGCTTACGCGGACATCACACTATATGCGGAAGGGATGGAATATAAAATGGCATTGACATTATCAACGAAGGCGGAGGCTGTGAAGCCCTCCAGTACCCTGGCAATTACCGCAAAGGCGAAGGAGATGCGCGCCAACGGCATTGATGTGGTGGGCTTTGGCGCGGGAGAGCCGGATTTTAATACTCCGCAGAATATCTGCGACGCGGCGATCAGAGCCATCCAGGCAGGCTTTACCAAATATACGCCGGCTTCCGGCACCAATGAGTTAAAGGCGGCAATCTCCAGGAAATTTAAGGAATTCAACGGCCTGGACTACGCTCCCAATCAGATCGTCATCAGCAACGGCGGCAAGCATTCCCTGACCAATATTTTTATGGCGCTTCTCAACCCCGGCGATGAGGTGATCATTCCGGCTCCCTACTGGCTCAGCTATCCGGAGATGGTCAAGATGGCGGACGGCGTGCCGGTGATCGTATATGCCACCAAGGAGACCCATTACAAGGTGACAGCGGCGCAGATTGAGGCAGCCTGTACGGACAGGACCAAGGCTGTGATCATTAACAGTCCCAGCAACCCCACCGGTATGATTTACAATCGGGAGGAGCTGCAGGCCATCGCGGATGTGGCGGTCAGGAAGGACATTTACGTGGTCTCCGATGAGATGTATGAGAATCTGGTCTATGACGGCGAGGAGCAGATCAGCATCGCCTCCCTGGGACTGGAGATTTATGAGAGGACCATCACCTGCTCTGGCTTTTCCAAGGGCTATGCCATGACCGGCTGGCGGTTGGGCTACACCGGTTCCTCCAAGGATATCGCGAAGCTGATGGGCGCCATTCAGTCTCATGCCACCTCCAATCCCAACTCCATTGCCCAGAAGGCGGCGGAGGAGGCCTTAAACGGTTCGCAGGATTCTGTGGAAATGATGCGGCAGAAGTTTGACGAACGCCGCAAATACATGTACAATAGAGTGAAGAACTTCCCCCACGTGGATGTGGTGGAGCCCAAGGGCGCTTTTTATGTATTTGTGGATCTGACGGACGCCCTGACCAAAACCTATCATGGACACCCGCTGTATGACGGGGCGGAGATCGCGCGGTTTTTGATTGAGGATTACGCGGTGGCGGTGATTCCCTGCGGGGACTTCGGCTTCCCCAATAATATCCGCCTGTCCTACGCTATCAGCAACGAGGATATTGCCAAGGGACTGGACAGAATTGAGAGCTTCCTGAATGAGTTGAAATAGCCCTTATGCTGAAAGGATCGGCGGAAACGGGATAATTGTCAGGAGCGCAATGACTGTTGGAAATGGGACAATTGTCAGGAGCACAATAACTGTTGGAAATGGAACAATTGTCAGGAGCGCAATGATTGTCGGAAATGGGACAATTGTCAGAAAAAACGACTGTCGGAAACGGGATAAGCGTTCAGAAACGTAGTGACTGGCATAAACAGTTCGGAAGCTGATGATAAATAAGAATGAAGATAGCTCCTGGCAGAAATATGTTTTTGAGAAAATGAAGCCGGGAGCTATTTTTGAAAGAAAGAGTATTGGGAAGAACAAGGCTGGAGAGCTGTCATTGAAATAAAACGAATGGATCTTGGCCGGAAACAGGGAGAACCCTCCCTGAAATAAAAGAGGTTTATATGGAAGAACTGAAACGAGTCCGGCGAGAGGTCGCCCATAAAGGTGTCACCATCGATTACTGTGAGGACACCATGGAGCTGCCAAACGGCCGTACAGTCATCTGGGATCACATCGATCACAAGGGCGCGGCGGCGGTGCTGCCGGTTTTGCCTGACGGGCGCATCGTGCTGGTGCGCCAGTACCGCAATTCCGTGGATCGGTTTACCTGGGAGATTCCCGCAGGCGGACTGAACAACCGGGAGGAGCCGATGATCCAGGCGGCCCGCCGGGAGCTGATGGAGGAGACAGGCTATACCACGCAAAAGGAGCTGGAGTTTTTGATTTCCCTGAACTCCGCGCCGGCCTACTGCAATGAGCGGGTTGACGTCTTTGTGGCGGAGGAGCTGGAGAGCGGTGAGAGGCATCTGGATGAGGATGAATTCATCGATGTGAAGGCTTTTGAGGTGCGGGAGATTGAGAAAATGATCTTTGCAGGTCAGATGCGGGATTCCAAGACGGTGGCGGCTGTGATGGCTTATGCGCGCAAGAGGAGACTGCCGTAGGGGAGCTGTCCCTGCTCGGTTCGGCAGAAACCACACATTGTGCATGATTTGAAAGGGACATTTCCGGAAAAGAGGGAGCATCATGCCCACCACGTACACGCATTATAAATTTGGTACGGAAGTAATCAAGGCTCTGCCAGCGCCCCTGCGGGCGAGGGCGGAGCAATACCGGGAGCTTTATGATATCGGACAGCACGGCCCGGATATTTTATTTTGGTGTTAGTCAGCAAAAGGGTCGTTCGATCAGATCAGCAGTAAGCCA
>JAJPYH010000135.1 GCA_021205045.1 Lachnospiraceae bacterium
TTTGGGACATTTTCTCTTGTGGTATATAAGGACATTATCATAAATGGCTTATATAGTGAAAATAAACTCAAAATCACCCATTGACAAACTTTGACTCTGTATGTATAATCAGTTTGTTGTCGCCGAGGCCTGAGTGCTTCGGCGGACACGAGTGCCCGTAGCTCAGCTGGACAGAGCAACGGCCTTCTAAGCCGTGGGTCGGGGGTTCGAATCCCTTCGGGCACGTTCTGCTTTGGCAGAGGATATGGATATGGTGGGTGTGGCACAGTTGGTTAGCGCGCCAGATTGTGGTTCTGGAGGTCTAGGGTTCGAATCCCTATACCCACCCTGAGGCTCCACATCAGATCGCAGAGGTTTGGTGTGGAGTTATTTTTTTAGGAGCTGTCACAGCTCCTCAGGTTTCTTTTACTATTTTGGGCCGTCGCCAAGCGGTAAGGCACAGGACTTTGACTCCTGCACTCGTGGGTTCGAACCCCGCCGGCCCAGCTTTGGCAGGCCGTGACAGATATGGCGGGGCCTGACTGTTTTGCGGGTATGGCGGAAATGGCAGACGCACCAGATTTAGGTTCTGGCGGGAGACCGTGCAGGTTCAAGTCCTGTTACCCGCACTATCAGGTGAGCACCGGACATGGAGACGGTTGAATTTTTTACGCAATCACAAAATGGCGGCATCGCTTATCATGCCGCTTATTTTTATGACACAGGGGACAAAAGGTCAGAAATCGAATGCCCGCATTCGCATTTATGACCCTGGGGTGGGAACCGCAACGACCTTTTGTCGCTTTAATCATTTTATTGTAAAAAGGAGCAAAGCGATCGGCTGATACAGGCGGCGCGGATAAAATCTTCTGATTTCCGGAGATGATTTATGGAATATATTATATGGTCAATTCTACTGCTTTCGGGCTTTGCCATGCTGTTGGTGGGAGCGGACTGGTTCGTGGATGGCGCAGGCCGGATTGCTGACAGGCTGGGAGTGTCTGAGCTGATCATTGGTCTGACGGTGATGGCTTTTGGCAGCAGCGCGCCGGAAGCCTTTGTCAGTATCGGCGCCGCCATTGCCGGGGAGACAGATATCGCCGTCGGAAATGTGCTGGGTACCAATATTCTCAATATCTGCCTGATCCTGGGGCTGTGCGGAGTGATCACCCGGATGAAGGTGCCCGCCATGACAGTACGCTTTGAGATGCCCTTTCTGATTCTGATCACCGGCTTTTTGGCCTGGCTGGGGTATTCCAAAGGATATCTGGGGCCGGTGGACGGCATGATTCTGTGCCTGCTGATGGCGGCTTATTTTGTATACCTGCTCAAAACCGCGGGCAGCGGCAAGAAGGAGCTTCATACGGCGCAGACCTTTGACGGAAATGCCGGAAAGGGCCGGATTGCCTTCTGGTTTATCGCGGGCCTGCTTTTGCTGCTGGTGGGGACTGATCTGACGATCAGGGCAGTGTGCGCCCTGGCCAGAGCCTTTGTGATCGGAGAGCGCACGGTGGCACTGACAGTGGTCGCCTTTGGCACATCCTTCCCGACTCTTGTCACCTGCCTCAGCGCGGCGCGCAGAAAAAAGACCGATATGGTTGTAGGCAATATTGTCGGCACCAATATTTTCAATATCCTTTTTGTGCTGGGAGTCAGCTCTCTGATCGACTACATTCCTTATTCCGGGAGCTATTTTGTGGACGGTCTGGCGGCGCTGGCAATTTCCGTGATATTGTGGCTGTGTACGCTGCGCAAAAAGGAGCTGGGCCGGATGAGCGGCGTGATTTTGCTGCTTTGCATGATTGTATATTATGTGTTTTTGCTGTGGAGGCATCAGTTCGCGGAATGATAAAACCGCGGCTTTTCTGCCTCAGGCGTGAAGACATACAGAAAATATGAAGGCATACAAAAGACATGAAGATATATGAAAGATACGCAGATATAAAATAATCATCGGGGAGGTACCATCACTATGCGCAGAAGCGGAATATTAATGCCCATTTCCAGTCTGCCGGGGCCTTATGGCATCGGCACATTTTCAAAGGAAGCCTACAGGTTTGTGGATTTTCTGGCGGCAGCCGGACAGAGCGTCTGGCAGATCCTGCCCCTGGGTCCCACAGGCTATGGCGACAGCCCTTACCAGTCCTTTTCCACTTTTGCGGGAAATCCTTATTTTATTGATCTGGAAGCCCTGATCAAAGAAAAGGTGCTGACGAAGAAGGAATGCGAGGCTTTAGACTGGGGCGGAAGCGAGGAATATGTGGATTATGAGAAAATGTACATATCCAGGTTCATCGCACTCAGAAAAGCCTTCAGCCGCGCCGGAAAGACGCTGTCTTCGGATGAGGATTTTTTTGAATTTATTAAGGAAAATTATGACTGGGTGGTGGATTATGCCCTGTACATGGCCATCAAGGACGCCAACGGGGGAAAGTGCTGGATTGAGTGGGAGGAAGACATCCGCCTGCGAAAGCCGGAAGCCATCGAGGAATGCCGGGAGAAATACACGGAGGATATTTTATTTTATGAATATCTCCAGTACCAGTTTGACAAACAGTGGAAAAAGCTGAAGGCCTACGCCAATGAAAAGGGAATAAGGATTGTAGGCGACGTGCCTATTTATGTGGCCTTTGACAGCATGGATACCTGGGCAAATCCCCAGCTGTTTCAGTTGGATGAGGACCGGGTTCCCATCGCTGTGGCGGGCTGCCCGCCGGATGCTTTCAGCGCCACCGGCCAGCTCTGGGGGAATCCTCTATATGCCTGGGATTATCACAAAAAGACCGGCTTCTCCTGGTGGATCAGCCGGATGAAGCATTGCTTTGCTCTCTATGATATTGTGCGGATTGATCATTTCAGAGGTTTCGACGAATATTATGCCATCCCTTATGGCTCAGAGACGGCAGTGAACGGAAAGTGGCTGCCGGGACCGGGAATCGATCTCTTTGAACAGATGGAGAAAGCCCTGGGCAAACAGGAGGTGGTAGCCGAGGATCTGGGCGTTCTGACAGACACCGTCCTTGCCATGGTGAAGGCCACCGGATATCCCGGCATGAAGCCCCTGCAGTTTGCCTTCGGGGGAGATGCGGCCAATCAGTACCTGCCTCACAATTATGACAGAAACTGTGTGGTCTACACCGGCACCCATGACAACCAGACCACCCGGGGCTGGTATCGTACCCTTGACAAAAAGACGAAGAAGCATCTGAAGGAATATGCGGAAATCCATTCCGAGGATGAGGTAAACAGCCGCCTGATCCGCCTTGCCATGATGAGCGTGGCTGACACCGCTGTCATTCCCATGCAGGACTATCTGGATCTGGGCGATGAAGCCCGTATCAACACGCCCTCCACCCTGGGGGACAACTGGAAGTGGCGCATGAAAAAAGGCACCGCCACGAAAGAATTGACCAGAGAAATCCTGCGGCTGACAAAATTTTACAACAGATATCATGGTTGATGGCCATTGCAGTACAGAGGGGCGCTGACCTGAAATGATCCTGTCGAGCGCCTCTGTGCATTGTGCGGGTCTGTAAATTTGAAAGTAATCTGCCGCACAGCAAAGCGAGAAAGATTATTTCAGGTCAGCGCCCCGAAAGTATCTGCCCGAATCAGAACTTCATCCTGCTCATATTGGAATTGTGATAATTGCTGTTATACGTCACATCCTCCAGAAACCAGTCCGGCGGCACAAAGCTCTCGGCGGCTTCCCGGCTGCCGAACTCTACCTCCGCCATGATTAACGGCGCGAAAGGCTCGTCAAAGACGTCCAGCTCAATCAGCAGACTGTAATTGTCCGGAGGAGCCGGACAGTCCGCGTTAAAGATCGGATGATCCAGGGGAATTTTATAGCGTTTCTTGGAGATGATATTGCCGTCGCATTTGGGAAGCATGTGTTCATAGCTTTCCCGGGTCAGCGGGAGATTGTGCTCTTCCCTGGCTAACATTCCCTGCCCTTTGTATGTCAGATAATAGTGGTCGTCCTCCTTGCGGATGCGGACCACGGGATTGGTGGAAAGATAGCCCTGCTCAATATGTACGCAGGGATAGGCGCGCAGATTATCCGGCAGCCGTTTGATGGTGAATTTTCGTTCGATTTCCATGTAATACTCCTATGCCGTGAGGCGAAGCCTGGGGCGGGGGTTGTATGACCGCCCTGATTAGCTTCATTATATCAGTTTCCACAAAAAATGGAAGTTATTTCAGAAATTTTTAATAATTATCACCAAAGTGTTACAACTTTTGCGCGGTGATGCACGCTGACTCGGATCGCAGTGCGGGACAGACAGCTTTCATAAGCAGGTTTAGAAAGGAGATATAAAATGAAAAAAGCAGCGATTTTTTTTGCGGAAGGTTATGAAGAAATCGAGGCGCTGACAGTGGTGGACATGTGCCGCAGAGCCGGCGCTGATATTCAGATGGTATCCGTGACAGGCTCGGAGTATGTGACCAGCTCTCATCAGGTCTGCGTCAGGATGGATGCCGGAATCGAAGAGCTTGGTTTTGATGCGCTGGATATGCTGATTCTGCCGGGAGGAATGCCGGGCACCAGAAATTTAGAGCAGGTGAGCGCGCTGACAGACCAGCTGAAACGCTTCGCCGCGGATGGAAAATATGTGTGCGCTATCTGCGCCGCTCCCAGCGTTCTGGGCCATCTGGGGATACTGAAGGGAAAAAAGGCCTGCTGCTATCCGGGCTTTGAGAAGGATCTGACCGGCGCTGAGGTCAGTTATCTGGCCTGTACAGTGGACGGCAATGTGATCACTGCCAGGGGTATGGGCTGCGCTATTGAGTTTTCCAAAGCGATCATTACGGCCCTTCAGGATGGAGACACCGCTGCGAAAATTTCGGACAGTGTGATTTACAGAATCTCCGAGAACGACAGGTGAGACATACCGCAGGGCTGCGAATAGTAACTAAATAAAAAAATAAAAAAAGTTTGTGACAAAATGGCCTCCTCATGCCTATATAAGGTAAGGAGGTCATTTTTTATGCAATTTTTACCACGAGAAATCACAGAGGCCAAAATCATGGTCAGGGAAGAGTCCTTTCAGTATTTTCACGGGTATCATGTGCTGGATCCTTTGATCAGGGATGATGAGATATCCGACATCAAGGTACTCTCCTACAACAGAATTCGTATCAAGCGGCTTGGCAGACGGGAGGACAGCGACTTATGCTTTGGCTCCGCCCAGGAGCTGAGACAGTTTACAGAGTTTGTGGCTGCCAAAAATCAGGTCAGCATTTCCAGGACCAACGCCATGCAGAGCTTTACGGACAAGAACAGCAGCAAGGATTTTATTCTGCGGTTCAACATCAGCCAGTCCATCATCAATTCGGTGGACACGCCCTACCTGCATATCCGCAAGATTCCCAAGAAAAAACACAGTCTTGAGGATCTGAAGGAGATGGGGATGCTGAGTGAGAAACACATGGACTATCTGCGAAAGCAGATCAGAAAAGGCTACATCCTCATCGCGGGCAAGGGGGCCAGCGGCAAGACAACCCTGTTAAACGCGCTGCTGGACGAGATTCCCAGGGACAAGTCTGTCCTGGTGGTTCAGGAAAATGAAGAGCTGTTTTCCAAAATCCACCCGGATATGATGTTTCAGCATGTGCTGGAACAGCGCGGGGAGAGCAAGGTCCGTTATGGATTAAAGGAGCTGAGCATCAACGCTTTGCTGCTGGATCTGGACTATATCGTCATCGGGGAGATCAAAGGCGGAGAAGCTCTGTATTTTCTGAACGCGGCCTTTACGGGGCATCTGGGGCTGGCCACAGTCCATGGACAGAATGGGGAAGCGGCACTGTACAAGCTGGCGGATTACGTCAAGTACGAGGCGGATTACAGCCAGGAGGAAATCCGCAGGATGCTGGGCTGCATTTCCACCGTATGCTACATGAGGGATTTTAAGCTGTGGACCATCACGGAGGTGAAGCTGGACGAGAAGAGGAATCTGGTCACCCGCAATGTTTATGAAAGGGAGAGCGGCTATGATCTGGATTCTTGACGCAGTCCTGTTCGGGTGCATTCTGGCGGTATGCCTTTGCTTTGTGGGCTGGATGGACGAAAGAGGAATCCGTGAGATCAGGCTGTATTCCGATGAGTTTCTCATGAATGAGGAGAAAGCCGTGCAATGCCGGGTGCTGCCGGATCCGGCCAGCAAAAAGCTGGCGGACAGACTGGAGCTTGCCCTGTATTACAGCGGAATCCGGGGCAGATATCCCTTTGTCAGTGTGAAGTTCTGGGTGCTTTTTCAGTGCTTTGCCGCTCTCTGGGTGTGGATTCTGGTCAGCGCAGGCAGGGGAGTGCGGACAGCGCTTTTGTGCGCCTGCCTCACACCCGTGTGCTTTGCGGCGGTTTTGAGCCTGATGCGCACACAGAGATACAAAAAAGACGGAGGGACACCTTCTGGAGGCAATCAATCTGGCGGAAGGGTTCTCGGCGACGGAGGAGGATTCCGTGGCGATTCTGAGCCACTGCGGGGAATATATCCGGGGACCGGTGGGACAGACCCTGCGCAGAATTGACGCCCTGTGAAGCCGGGGGCTGAGCAGCCGGATGATCTTAGAGCAGTTAAAGCTGGAGCTGGAGCACCCCAAGTGGCAGGAGTTTATTCACAACCTGAATGTATGTAGCATGTACAACTGTGACTTTGTGTATGTGCTGCAAAGCTCCCGCAAGAGCACCCAGAGATACCTGACATCGGCCAAGGAAAAGCAGAGCGTCAAGCGGGTGGCAAAGGTAGAGATGGGGATCATCATCGTGCTCAGTATGGTCATCCTGGCAGCCATGACAGAACTGATGGATGTGTCTTTGCGGTGGCTTTTATGGGGGAGTCTGCCGGGAAAAATCTGCAGCGTTTACATGCTGGGGATTCTGGTATTTTTTGCGTGGAACCTGTCAGGGTACAGGTAAAGGAGGCAATATGACTGTAAAACAGGACTCATTCATGGACAGGCTGGATCATTTCCTGAAAAGCTACGGCGGAGATGTGATGCAGGAGGTCTGGATCTACAGGGACAGCGCGCATTTATTTCACACAAGCCTCTGGCTGGGGCTACTGTTCTTTGGCCTGGGAATGGCTGTTCACTGGACCTGGGGGCTGACGGGACTGGCAGCGGGATTTCTGGGGCCTTCCCTGATCCTTTACTGGTCCAACAGCCGGGATAATGGGGCCATTCTTCAGGATCTGAAGTGGATATATGAGTCCATTTCCGTGCAGCTGCAATCCGGCCTGTATATTCTGCAGGCGCTGGTGGAGAGCGAAAATTTCATCAGGAACAGGCGGATGAAGAAATCCTTTCACCGGTTATGCGAGCAGCTTCTGAGCGGAGAAAGCATTGAAACCTCCCTGGAAACCTTTGAACACAGCTTCCATAATCCCTACATCAGCAGCTTCTGTGTGATTTTGCGGCAGATGCAGGATTCCGGCTACGCGGTAAAGCTGCTGGAAGATATCAGCCTGCAGTTGGAAGAAATGGAACGGACAAATTTAGTAAAGGAGAAGGAGAACCTGGAAATGAAGCTGCAGGTCTTTCAGATGCTGCTGTTTGTGGGGATTCTGGTGCTGGTGCTCTACGGCTGCGTGGTGGCCGTGGTGCAGAACATCTATTATTAAGGTGTTAGTCAGCAAAAGGGTCGTTCGATCAGATCAGCAGTAAGCCAGCCT
>JAJPYH010000200.1 GCA_021205045.1 Lachnospiraceae bacterium
GCATAAAATCAAATGAAGGTATAGCCAGTTAATTATTATTCGATGTACTAGTTATTTTGTTTTGAAATTTAATGGGACAGACCTAGTTGATATAACATATCATTGTAATAAATCTTTCCTTAATGATTTTTCATGCAATAATTAAGAACATCTGTTCTGATTACACTTTTGATTACACTTTCAAAAGAGAGCGCGCAAAGTGCCTTTCTACCTTGATTTTTTATGTTTCCATGGGTTCGAGCCCTATTGGTCCCATATATACAAAGAACTTCGACAGGATGCACGGTCGAAGTTTTTTTGAATATTCAAAAAGATGGTTCTAAAGCAAAGGGCTACGAAGTGCAGCAGCTGCGAGAAATCATCTTAAAGTATGGTCTATAGGGGGGAACATGCAATGGAAAACTATTCAATCTTTATTCAATAGGAACCTGTTGATAAAATCTATGTGGAAGCATTCCCAAACTGCAAGGATGTATGGCGCATGGACACACACAGGCAGAAGCACTGAAGGAAATCAATTCAGCAAAAGAGCTATGGATCGAAACAGCCACGCAACTGGGTATTCAGTGATCGAATGAGATTCCTGCTCATCTCCGGATGACATACTGCTATTGCTCCATATATGCATATATAAAAATGAGAGCATTTAAGATTTTCTTAAAAATCGGGCAATATGTTGACAGTTTTATGAAACGATTGCTATAATCGTGGCAATAAATCGAAATTTTATCACTCTGCGTATCGTAGAATCCGCATATTTTCACCATATTCTACGATGCGTGGGTGTGAAATAATAATTCTTTAAAGTACAATAACGGCAGAAAGGAGGAAAAAATCCAGTGGATCAGATTAAAATAGGTCGGTTTATTGCTAATGAGAGAAAGGAACATGGATATACGCAAAGACAACTTGCCGAATTACTCGACATCAGTGACAAAACCATTTCGAAATGGGAAACCGGCAATGGATTTCCGGAAATTTCTCTGTTATTGCCATTATGCAATGAACTTGACATTAATGTAAACGAGCTGTTATCCGGAGGAAGGCTGTCAGAAGCAGATTATAAACAGAAAGCGGAGGAAAATATGGTGAATATGATGAAGGAAAAAGAAGCAAATCGGAAAAATTACAGATTAATCAATATAGTTGAAGGAATGTCAGCTGTAGTCTTTGGCGTATTGATGATTGTAATTAGTGTCTATGGAAGTACAATTCCGACGTTACTCACAATTGTATTAACTGTGCTTGCAATAAGCGAATTTACAGTAGGGTTGTATGTAGCAACGCAGGGAGAAAGAACCATAGGGTACTATAGATGTCCTAAATGTGATGGATACTTCATCCCAACATATAGAGAGTATATGAAGGGGATGCACTTTTGGAGCACTAGAAAATTGCAATGCCCACATTGTAATCAAAAAGTATGGGCGAAAAAAGTAATGAGTAAGGACGAGTAGCTTTCTGCAACTTCCAGTTTATCGGGCAGATACATAATCAATAAGCCAGCTGCACAACCGATGAACAGAATAATAAACAGAATTTGTAGCACAGATTCCTTCTCCACTTTATATCATAACCTCATACAAAAACAATGGGCTATCCAATGCATGCAGTCATGGACAACGTTTACAGGTGGCAGGAGCGGCTTTTATGCGATTGTTTCGGCGGTTAGCAAATATGGTCATTTATATCAGACACTTCACGAAACGAAAGAGGCAGTCATCAATTTTATGTCTGCTGATATTTACGATAGATGTGAATATTCTGCTGCGGTGAAACCGCTGTTCCGGAAAACCGGAAACCGTGAAACCGGAGATTGGAAACCGATAATCCGGAGCAACGGAAACCGCTAATTACTATTGTTTCTATGCGAGTTTACTCGCTTAATGCCGGGTCCATCCCGTAGACTTCCCGCATGGACTTATAGTTTGCTGGATCAACAGGAATGATGTTTACCTTGAATCCGTCGTATTTGATGCGGTCGATGATTGCTTCTGCAAGAGGGCTGTCGTCCCCGCCAAGCTGGTCATACCAGCCATTGGTATCATACTGTGAGCAGAAGATCGTGGATGATTTCTTGCGTCTCCTGTGCAACAGTTCCAGAATATCGTGCTGCTCTGATTCATTCGGCTTAAGGAGGAGCCATTCATCGATGATGAGCAGGATCGGGGTTGCATACTTGGCCTGTACTTTCTTGTAGGTGCCGTCGTTACGGGCCATCTCCAGTTCAAGGAGAAGGTCAGGCAGACGGATGTACTTTGTCTTGTAACGCTGTTTGCATGCCTCCATACCGAGCGCACAGGCCAGATAAGTCTTGCCGCTGCCGGTGGCACCAGTAATGAAGACATTCCTGTGGTCAGTGATGTAGTCGCAGCTGGCAAGCTTTTCAATCAGGCTGCGGTTGAGCTTACGCCCGGACGTATAGTCGATATCCGAGATATGGGCTTCTGGCTGGTCAAATCCGGCATTCCGGATCAGCCGCTTTAAGCTGTTGCTTTTGCGGTTGTTATATTCAATATCGACAAGCATCGCGAAACGATCCTCAAAGGAGACATCCTTCATTTTAGGATCATTGACCTGGGTGCAGAAACCATCCGCCATTGAGGTCATGCGCATTTCAATTAATTTATCAGTTGTGCTCTGGATACTCATAGCCTTCTTACCTCCTGTAGTAATCAGCGCCTCTGGTGAGCGCATGACTGTTCTGTGTTGAAGTGGTCTTAGTTGTGGCTTCATTTCCGTTATCATCCGGCTCTGCCCTGTCACTGCCGGTATCAAGGATGTTCTTGATGCTCTTGTAGCTGGGCGAGGCTGTAAAGGAAAGCGCCTTCCTGCAGGCGGCTTCCAGACGGTTGACAGAATACTTGTCTGCCAGCTTCAGAAGTCCCATGCAGCTCCTGTAAGACTGCTGTTCTACACGTTTGGAGGTGAGGATGGCATCCACCACCTGATAGGTATTTTCACCGATGCGTTCCGCCCATTTGCGGAAACGGTCGCCATTCCATTCCAGATACTGCTGGTGAGAAGGCGGCATATGCTCGGTAACAGTGCTGTACTGCCCCTTGCGGCCATATAAACGGCGGTGGGAGGCGATACGGTTGTTGTTATAGAAAATCTCAACCATCTTATACGTAACACTAAAATCGACCTTGCTCTTGATATATTCATAAGGTACAGAATACAGCATACCGGCGCAGGAGATGTGGTAGTTGAACTGGACGGTAGCCTGTTTCCATTCCGCCAGTTCATACGGATAAGCGGGCAGGGGAGCTAAAAGCGGAAGTTCCTCTTCATGGAAGATATCATACCGGCTGCCCTCTTTCTTCTGGAACGGGCGGTGGCTGAATTCTTCCAGTTTCTGCTGTATTGCCTGGTTCAATTCCGCAAGGGTGAAGAACTGTTCATTGCGCAGCGCGGCCGTGATCCAGGTAGAAATGTTGCCTACGCTGCCTTCGGCATTCAGCTTATCCTTTGGGGCACGGACGCGGGCAGGGATAACGGCGGTACCATAGTGTTCCGCCATCTCCTGATAAACAGCGTTGATCCGCTGGTCTTTCCAGCCTTTGTTGTGGTCAACGGCGGTGCGGCAGTTGTCCGGTACGAGGATTCTGGCTACTCCGCCAAAATATTCGTACATGTGGACGTGGGCCGTAATCCATGAGTGTTGTTTCTCATCAACAAAAGCTTCGACATACGGATACAGGCTGTAGGTCATGACGCCGACAAAGAGATAAGCATTGATGATCTCGCCGGTATCAGGATCAGTGATGTGTGCCGGATCACCAGCCCAGTCTACTTCAACCTGTTCCCCAGGCTTGCGGTTGATGTGCATTGTGGCGCGACGTTTCTGCTCATCCTGCTGGATGTAATAGCAGAACTGGGAATACATAAGCGGATCATCGCCAGCCCTTTTACAGTCCTCCAGATACTCTGTCCACAGGAGTTTCTTGTTGACCCCGTTGCGGAGGAGTTCCTTGTGAATGTAGTCATAGTCCGGCATCCGTTTGTTGGAGTGGATCGAATTTGAACCATCTTTCGGAAACAAAAGATGTTCCAAAATGTCATCGGTCATGTTCGGTTCCAAGGGCCAAAGGATGTTTTTATCTTTAGCAGCTTTCAGAACCTTGTTGACCGTTTTCTTGGAGGAACCGCAACTAAGCGCGATTTTCTCCTGACTGATCCTTAGACTGGACAGTCTAAGGATCTCACGGTATTTGGTCATAGTAGTGACCTCCTTTAAATGTATTTACGTCAAAGACGCATAGATACATTATAAAGGATTAATAATTCCGGTTTCCGGGAACCGGAATCGCAGTTTCCACTCGGCTGGAACTACGGTTTCCATTATTCCGGAACGCCAGTTTCCATCTTCCGGAATGGCGGTGTAAAATCACCCGGAATACTCAAATGTATGAAAACCATACAGAATAATCAGTTTGGTGATAACGAGATTGCGGCGGCTGATTTAACCGCAGTAAAAGCCGATATGGTAAATGCACCAATGATAGCGGAATGCTTTCTGAATCTTGAATGCAGATTTATGTGGGAAAAGGAAATCGCAGAGGGCGATGATTATGTTTTGATATGCCTTGAAATTATCAATATGCATATTGAGGAACGTCATCTTGACGAAAGCGATTTGGGAAGAACGGGGAAAACCGGAATCCTTTATAATATCCATCACCCAATTAACCCTGAACAATTCAGCGGTACTGCTCACGACTATTTGGGCGTTTTAGAAAAATTTCGAGACTATGCCGAATATTGAGAATTCCTATGAAAAATTAGCAAAATTTTTTATATATTCTGACCACCACGCCGCCCTCTCCGTCCTCCAGTACTGCCGTCAGATCCGCAGTATTCAGCCATGAAAGCGCTTCGCTGTCCGTGCTGATGACCGGGCAAAAATCCTCTCCCTCCTGATTGTTAATCACATGCAGATGGCAGGTCTTTCCAGTCCCATCCAGCCCGTACAGGGTATACTCCGCCCTGAGCTTCACACATTGATCATCTATGTATTCCTGGCAGTCGCAGCCGCCCGGCAAGATAATACCCTGAAAATACTCTGTATCACAGTAGCCTGTAAAATACAGGTTTTTGCGAATGGTCTTCCCGGATGTCTCACCGATATGTGCGGCTTCTTCCGCCGTTTCATGCGAGTTTCCTTCCGCCATGGTTCTGTCTGTTCGGCTGCATTCTCCCATCGCAATCTCGTCCGTCCCGGTGATAAACACATGCAGTGTCAGAATTTCCTTCCTGTCGGCCAGAAACTGCCGCATGGAAGCAAACAGGCTCTCCTCCTGCCGCTCATCATATCCATGTCCCATCCGCTGAATCAGCTGTAGCTCACATTGTCCCGGCTCATAATTCTCCTTCGCCCTGATCGCGTAGGAATTGTTGACTACCTTATCCTCCGTTCCCTGTAAAATCAGGACAGGACCCTTGTATGGAGCCAGCTCCAGGAAAGGATCCATCCGGGAGGCCTCCTCATGAAATTGCCTGCCCAGGACGGTGACGGGGCACTGTATCTCCTCCGGCACATGGAAAGGGTCATAGCTTGCGCCGCCAAGCCTGCCTCTCCTGGCATGATCCGGGATGCGCAGCGCGGGAAATACCATGATCAGCTTTTTTATGTCCGATCCCGGTTTCGCTGCCGCCAGGCCGGATACCAGCCCGCCCTGACTGAAGCCCACCAGAATGATCTCCTCCGGTATGACATATACGGATTTTTTCACATACTCTACAACAGAAAGCAGATCTGCCACTTCCGTGCCAAGCGACATATCTCTGGAATCTCCCTCACTGGCGGTTTCCGGGTTCTGCCCCTTTCTGCCGCCGCCGCAAAAGCTGAAGCAGAATGCGGCATACCCATAAGCCGCGAATTTACGGCAGAAGCTGAGAACGTCGGTATAATTGCCCGTGAAACCATGGCTGAGAATGACCGCCGGGAATTTCTCATTTTCCCGCGTATTTTCGGGGTAACATTCCATTCCCTCGATCCGCAGGTTCTCTCTTTTGCAGGTAAAATGTCTTTCTTTTATTTCACGCATGTTTATATTTTATCCTTCTGACAATCATTTAGAGGCTGCACTTCGCGTATTAGCCAATGCAGGTCGTTTTTTGCGGCAGTTCCTTACTCCAGCCGTATATCCTTCGCGTAGGCATAGGAAATAATTTCCCCCTGTTTTGTGGAACGATAACCTTTTTCCCTGTGCGAATAATTTGAAATTTCTGCAGAACCAAAATTTTCAAATCTTGAGTATACTCTTTCAAGCACCTCCATCTCCTGGGGCGTCAGTTCTCCTTCTCTTAACTCACAGTCGGGAATCACCTGGTGCTTTTCATATCCATTGTCAAACTTTATCTCTACATGTGCGATCTGATCCATCTCCATCATGCCAAAAATCATCTCATAATTCTGTGGAACAGGGCCAAAAGGCAAATGAATATACCGGGATCCGGACATGGAAACACCATTTTCCTGATAATAAATCATGTCCGAATAATTCAATAACTTTATCAGCTTTACTTTCAGTATTTCCGCTGTTTTATGAGTGAAAAATAAAACCATGGCGCACAGCTTTTCATAATCAAATTCCTTAAAGCCATTTTCTATGGAAGCTTTGTCCGCAAAAAACATACCGGAAAGTCTGTTGCCCGCACGGCATTCCTCCTTTTGCTCCATTGCATCTATTGTCCTGATCAGCTTTGCTTTTTGTCTCTCCTCAAGCATTACCTCATTTTCTGCCAGATAATAACGCATGTTTTCAGGCTCACGCAAAAATACCAGCAGGCTGTTGTGAGATTTATCCTGAATGGAACCGTTTTCATATCTGCGAATTGTCTTATCTCCCCAATTCAAAAGCTTTGCAAAACTTCTCTGGCTCAATCCATACTGCTCCCTGATATCTTTGATTTCATCAGGGAACAGCAGCTTATGCCTCCTGCGGTATTCATTGTAAGAAGCAAGAAGGGTTTCATTGTCCAGTTCTTCACAATAAAACTCTTCGCCACAGTCAGCGCAAACCAAAACCCTCGCGTTCACTTCAATCGCCTCACCGCATACATTGTAGATTTCTTTTTTGGCAACAACCTTTGTTTCAACTTCCTTCCCGCATTCCTCACAATATCTCTTCATCTATGCCACCTCCTATAAATCTACGAAAAATCGTCTTCATGAAAACTAAGACATTTTAAAATATCCTCGCCGTTTCTCCGATCAATCTTGACCTTTACATAAAAACAGGTATCATCTATATTCTTCTTAAACTCCCAGATTTCTCCCTGCCTGTCAAAATCCTGTTTTGGCCCTTTGTAATAGTCGGCAACCGTCAACTCCAGGATTTCATTTTTTGCATCAGCAATTGTAAGCCCGTGCAGCGCCAGATCCTGCATATTTTTTCTACGGGGAATAAAGTCATAGCGTCCCCCGGATATCAGTTTTTTAGCTCTTTCTAAAAAGGCTGAAATATCTGCATTATTTCCCCTGTCCATCATTTCAATTCCATTCTCCTTTATATATTATACAATATATATTTTGATTGTCAAAAAAATTGAGGT
>JAJPYH010000309.1:0-8618 GCA_021205045.1 Lachnospiraceae bacterium
GAGCTTGCCCAGTACAGCAGGGGCAGATTATTCAGGCAGTCGATGATCAGCCGGTAATTTTCCTTCGCGCCCATGGGTCCCCAGGCCTGCAGGAACTCCCCCTTTGGCTGATATCTGGTCAGCAGCTGATCCGCCGCAAGAATCGCCGCCTCAGCAGCCTTTTCGCTGCCCGTCAGCTTAAAAGCCGCCACGCAGGAAGGGGAATACAGAAAGCCCATGTCATGATGATCCACCTGTCTTTTATTAACAATACGATCATAAAAAGAATCCACCTGGGTCAGCCCCGCCGCCTTCAACCTGGCCGCCGTGCCCTTCTCAAACCGGCCCGGATTCTCCAGCACATATTCATAGGCCAGCCAGATCTCCCCGGTCCAGAAGCCGGTAGTCCAGTCTTCATTGTCCGTTGGCTGATAAAAGCCGTTCTCACTGTAGGCCTTCTCAAACTTCTCCGTAAACTCCGGCAGCACATGCAGAATCTGCTCCACCGCAAAATCCATTGCCGCGGTCAGCTCCGATCCGCTCAATGCTGGATAGCTGCCAAAATCTCTGCTCATCCTCTGTTCTCCTGTCTTTAAAATATAGTAAATGACTTTATGTCGTTTACTATCGCGCCGATCGTGGGCTGCATAAGCAGCCTTATTCCCTGCACGATCGTGTGCATCCTCTTTGTAGTGAACGACAAATTATTTTTGTCGTTCACTATATATTCGTGATTATGCTTCCATTCATCATAAACCTGCCATCTGTGCAGTCCTTTTCCGAATGATCTCAGGGAATGCTCACTTCAATCAGCATCTCCAGGACTGGCGCAGTCCTTTTCCGAATGATCTCAGGATTATCATAATTAACCGCTTATCAGGATATCACAGCCTCAAACCGCCACACCCTGCAGCCGTGAGCCTCCAGCGCAGCCTGCAGTCCTTCCGCTCCAAAGGAAATCCTTTCTCCTGTCCATAGCTCTTTTCCCTCTGACAGCGGGAGCTCTGAATTTACCCCCGTCGATGGCCGTACTTCTGCACTCATCCCTTCCGCTGAATGCCAGGTCTCTGCACTCATCCCTTCCGCTGAATGCCAGGTCTCTGCACTCATCCCCACCGCAGACAACGCTGTCAGAAGACTGTCACTGTCCGCCGATACCTGCGCCGCCTCATCCCGCAGATTAAACAGCGCCACATAGGCAGCCCGTTTCTCCGCATGGTAAGCCACCCAGACCGCTTTCTCCTCATCTCTGCATCCCTGGCGGGGACGACAGCAGGGCGGCAGCATGTCCAGCACATCCTGATTGGTCAGAAGCTGATATGTCTCCTCATCCAGCTTTGTCAGCTCCGCCCCGATCATCAGCGGGGACCCGAAGAGGCACCACAGCGTCAGCAGGGTGCGCTGCTCCGCCTGTGTGAAGCGGGTGGTGCGCTCCTGCCCGAAGCCCTTTCCGATTTTGCCCACCGGCAGCATATCGCAGTCCGGGTAGCAGCCCTCCGACACATGATCCTGCCACAGCTCACAGCGATAAAACATGTCCTTCAGATATTTCCAGTCATCCCAGAAATCATCAGTGATCCGCCACATATTGGCGTTCTTTTCATAATGCCAGGCCTTCTCGATCAGCGCCGGTCCGGGGGAGAGGGAGAGCACAATGGAACGGCCGCACTTTTCAATGGCTTTGTGCAGCATCTCCACCTCATGGGCCGCAGAATAAGGATTCAGCGGATACACGTTGGTGTTGCAGATATCATCGCACTTGATAAAATCCACACCCCAGGCAGCATACATTTCCAGAAGAGAATCGTAATACGCCTGCCCCTCCGGGAGATTGCGCACGCCGTACATATCCGGGTTCCAGCCGCAGATGGAGGACGGGTCAGCGATACGATCCGCAGTCAGGGTACTTCCCTTTACCGGGCAATGTGCCTGGGCAGCCTGCCTGGGAATCCCGCGCATAATATGAATACCGAATTTCAGCCCCAGGCTGTGCACATAGGCAGCCAACGGTCCAAAGCCTGCGCCGCCTGCAGAGGAGGGGAATCTCTCCGGGTCCGGCTGCAGCCTGGAATACTCATCCATCTCCAGCTTCGAGAAGGGAATGTACTGAAATACATCTCTTTGTGTCCCCGCCCCTTTCGCGTACCACTGAATATCCACCACCACATACTCCCAGCCGTACTGCTTCAGATGCTTCGCCATATAGGCCGCGTTGGCCCTCACCGCCTCCTCATTGACAGCAGTGTCATAATAATCATAACTGTTCCACCCCATGGGAGGCGTTTTCGCAAAGGTATTTTTGTTCATGTCAGAGTTCTCCATCAGTCAGAATTTTTCTGCCTGTACAACTGGAAATCACCGGACCGCTTACATATTGATTGCAAAACAGTCATGTCCGTTGACGCGGACATGACTGATTACAAAAGCCGATTACTACGCTCTTCGAGCTGTCGGATGAATGACCGCACAGACAGATATCTTTCACAGTGAAAATGTAACATACTCCGCCGGGACTTGCAATTACAATCATTACTCTTTCTTCCGTAAAAATGTTTTTGTTACTATTCGCGGCTCTCCGCCTGCATGCGCAAAAGCGTCCGGCACAGCAAAAAATGGGGGCTACAAAAAATGGGCGCTGCAGAAAGGTAAGAAGAATTTCCTTTCACAGCGCCCAGAGTCTGTCAATAAATATTATTACAATCCCGATGATCACAATCTGCACAGACAGCCATTTCCTATCCCATCATGTGCATCAGCATTATCCTTCGCTCACCGGATAACTGCCCAGCGTCGCGGTCACTTCCATTTCCACCCACACGCCGCTGGTATTTCTCAGGAATGTCACCGTCACTTCCGTTCCCGCGGAATAATACTGCAATACACTCGACAAATCATCATATCCTGTCACCGTGTTGCTGTCTATGGCAGTGATCACATCCCCGGCCTGAATACCGGCGTTATAAGCAGCTTCACCCTCTTCCACGGATCTGACATAAGCACCCTCCGGGATGCCGTACATCTCCCGCTGAGACTGAGTGTTATAGCTGTCACTGAGAACGGACACCCCCAGATAGCCCTTCTCCTCATCAGAGAACTTGATCATGGTCGTGTTGGTGGACAGATCATTGATGATATCCACCGCCGAGTTGATGGGAATGGCAAAGCCCATGCCCTCCACTGTATCGCCGCCGATCTTGGCGGACACAATGCCGATCACCCGGCCGGAAGAGTCAAGAAGCGCGCCGCCGCTGTTGCCGGGATTCACCGCCGCGTTGGTCTGGATAAAGAAACTGCTGCCGCCGCTCTCCGTCTCAATCTCCCGGTTCAGTGCGGACACAATGCCGTTGGTCACGCTCTGCCCATATCCCAGAGCATTGCCGATAGCCACCACCTCCTGGCCGAGCACCAGTTCATCGCTGTCGCCCAGAACCGCAATCCGGATCTCCTCCAGAGTAGCCGCGTCAACATCCTCGTACAGCACCGCCAGCACCGCCAGATCCATATCCACATCGCTGCCTTTCAGGTAAGCAGTCACCTCGCTGCCGTCCACAAAGGTCACGCTCAGAGAATCATAACTGTCAATCACATGCTGGTTGGTTGCAATCAGAAGCTCCGTGTCATTGGAGCCGATAATAATGCCGCTTCCCACAGACACCGCGGACTGGGAATAGCTGTATCCAAAATAAGTGCTGGACTCTGTATAATTATTGGTCACAGAAACCATGGATGGCATCACCGCATCCGCCACCTCGGTGATCCAGGTGGACGATATGGATGTTGTCTCGGTATCACTGTCCGTTTCCGCGGAATTCACCAGATCTGTATTGCTGATGACCACCGTAGATGTGGTGCTGCCTGCCGATGCTTCTTTCATACTCTCGATGATCTCAGGACCACCGACCAGCTGATAGATACCGTAGAAGCTGCCTGCTGCCGCTCCGCCAAAAAGAATGCCGCAAAGAGCCGCCGCGAAAGCACGCTTTACGATGCCCATGGGCTTCTTTTCCCTGGCCTTTTTCACCTTTTTTGCCTTTTTGCCCTTTGAATTCTGCTTTGGCTCCTCCGGAAGCGGGGTAACAGGGGTGCTGCCGGAGAAAGTGCCCTGTAGCTCTGCCGTACTGGTATTCTGCACAGGACTTGAATAGCTGCCCTGCATTCCTGCATCATCTGCGTTCCCCACAGAACTTGAATAGCTGTTCTGCATTCCTGCATCATCTGCGCTCCGCACAGGACTTGAATAACTGCTCTGCATTCCAGTACCATCTACATTCTGCACAGGACTCGAATAACTGCTTTGTGAACCTGCCTCCCTGGCGTTCTGTACAGTATTCGAATAGCTGCCCTGCGTTCCGGCATCGCTATCATTCCGCACAGAACCCGAATATACCCCCTGCAGTTCACCTGTATCGTCACTCTGCCGCTCCCCGCTCCTGGTCTGTGCCACAATGGGCGTCGCCGTCGTCCAGTTCACCGTAGAACTGCCCACTTCGTCTGCCGCACCGACACTTTCCTGGGGCGCACAATTCTGCTCTTTTGCCTGATATATGTTTTCCGGATTCTGTCCGCCCTCCGTGCTTTCAGGATTCCGCCCATTACCCATATTTTCGGGATTCTGCGAAGTCTCCGTGTCATTCTGATTATTTTCCAGATCGTAATCCAACATCTATGCCAACCTCCCTCGAGATTTCATCTATCCTTATCCGCCTTCATTTCAGCGTCCTTTCAAAATATAAACAGCAAATGTGATAAAATTGTGTCGGATTCATGTAGAAAAAATTAATCTTCCTTTCCCCATTTCATTCCGCTCAAACACATGATCTGATATCTGAGACTCCCTGATTCAATTCCCAGAGAAAATATTCATTCAGGCCCTCCCAGCCCGCATCCGTCGGCTCTTCCATCTGCTGTATTGCCTCTTTGATCTGTTCCATCTCCGAAGTCAGATAATCCTCGATCACTGCCACCCTCTCTATCTCCTTACGCTCCCCGGAACCGCTTTTCAGCTCCAGAAGCCGCTCCACATCCGGCCGCAGCTTACCCGGAAGCTCCGCCTCCATAAGCTCAGAAAATAATACCGGCGGTGTCGTCCCCTGATCAAGAATCCACCGGCAGGCCAGTTGCGGTCTCAGAACATAGAAATACTTTTTGACCCTGACCATATCCTTTCCCAGATACAGCTGGGCATTTCTCTCCGCCATTCTCAGGTAGTGATGGAGGATTTTCTTTGGCGAAAAATACTCCTGTGCGAGATCCTTAAGCTTTTCCGTCTCTTCCCTCTCCATGTAAACAATGGGCGAATAGAGCCATTCCAGCAACGTAGGATTGGAGCCGCGCAGCAGGCGCAACGTCTTATTCAGATCCCACCCGTTTACATCCAGCACCTCGTCAATGGGCAGTTCGATCACGTCTCTGGTGTTCTCAAGCTTCAGATATTCTTCCCGCGGACGGACATAGATAAATCTTACATCATAGTCGCTGTCCGGGGAGGCAAAGCCCCAGGCCCGGCTGCCGGATTCAACGGCCAGCAGAATTCTGATATTTTCCTTTTCCTCGATTTTGTGAAGCAGCTGCATAATCTGGTCTTTCATACTCTTATTTACCTCCACGGCTCCGCCCTCCGGTCTGCCGCTGATTTGATCCCTAACCTCCATGAAATATGGCTCTTTTCCTGTATCCTTTACGTTTCACTTTAACATGCGCCGCCACAAAGAGCAATCAAAAACAAAGTATCAAGTCTGCTCTTAGCATAGCCTGACTGTTATTTGGTGATGAACATATCTTAGCATAGCCCTCTGCACAAAAATTCAACTTTTTTCCTTACAACATGGGTACATCCACTGATACGGACAACCCCACATATAAAGCTGGTTACGTATAGAAATCAAAAAATGGAAATAAAATTCAAAAAGGTCGATATATCGACTACATTCCATATTTTTTTATGATATACTCCAATCAGGAGGTTGAAATTACAAAAATTATTGGTTAAAATCATACACAAAAGATGTATAAATGCATAACTGCCCGGCTTGCATAATCATTTTGTTATGCAAAAGATGAAGCGTATCTGTCGCTTTCCCAGCGGCATAAGATACTGAAATTCTATATAGAACAGAGGTGAATGCCAATGGGAAAACCGGATACCGATACAAGGGAATACATTGGTGATTCCCGCGTATTTGCGGATGTTTTTAATTACTTCATCTACGGCGGCCAGAAGGTTGTGAAGCCACAGAACCTTGAGAAGCTGGACGCCTCCACCCTTCTCACTGTTTTCGGAAAAAACGGGGATGAAGAAAAGCTTCAAAGATACAGGGATACGCTGAATAAAGCAACCCTGATGACTGATGATGAAGCTACATATATTGTACTGGGAATCGAAGCCCAGACCCACATCGATTATGGAATGTCGATCCGGACATTTTTATACGATGCGCTGCAGTATGACAGTCAGGCGCGCAAGATCAAAGCAGCTCAGGCTTTCACATTCACTGAACATATCTTTCATGCATGTCACACAGGATGTATCAAAATTGCTTACATCCGCCTCCGTCAGGGAAGAGCAAAGATGGAACATACCCTGCATGGATTCCACGCCGGAGGTATCAAAACTTGACAAATCCAGGTATGTCAGAGAATTGCAGCGCTTGAACATATAGCTCATGGTTTCTGCATTCTCAGTATGGAACGCTCCATTAAATTCGATATTTGTTACATTATCATATCCGTTAAACATCCCCAGACAGTTTGCTGGAGCTGCCACACCACCCTCGCCGGCAATATACAGATCACAGCTGCCGGATTTTGAGTTTCTCACCGTCCAGCCAAGCACCGAACCATCCTGTGCCTCCGATAAATCCTCTGCATCCTCCGGTGCATCGCTCAGCGTATCCAGAAATGTAATGGAAGTGACTTCCGTCCTCGTCAAATCCATTTTGAATACTGAGTACTCACAGGCCTGTTCGCTCCCCTCACTACATACATCCGCCTTCAGAATATTATTTTCCCAGGATAAATCCAAAACATCATCCGCGAACCACGAATTCACCACATTGAGCAGCGAATCCGCCGCATCTCCAAGCATCGGCAGGCCTGCTCCGCAGAATATCAGTACAATCAGAAGCACAGAGGCTGAAATTTTCACAGCCTTTTTTTGCTTTTTGCGCCTGTCATAGGCCGCCCCCTCACGGGAATACTGCTCCGACAGATATCCCCGGAAATTGTCATGGATCAGACTGTAACCCCCATCTGCATGCCTGACCAACAGTCCCAGTTTCCCCACCAGCTGCTCCGCCACGGCAAAGTCGAACCACTCTGCCTCGTTCGTCTTTTGGGTCAGCATCAGTCTGGATTTTCCCAGATATTCGGGAAATAATCTGGCAAAATCCTCGTCCTTCAGACGCCGAAAGTTTTCTGCGGCAATCTGTCGGGTCTCGTCGAAGGAAAGCAGAGTTCGTTTTTTTCTCCCCATCTCCCAGGCAATTTGGGGGAGAAGATGATGCAGAATATATTTATGACAAAGCTGCAGCCCCTGATTGCCGCTGTCCATACGTAGCTGCTTTAAGCAAAGCTGCTCCAGAACTCTCTCTCGTTTCCATTCAGGCTCCAGACGCTGTTATAATCTATAAGCAGCGCGTCCTCTTTTAACAGCAGAATATTATCCGGGCTGATGTCCAGATGCAGGAACCCATTCTGGTGAAAGCAATCCAGAGCATCCAGAATTTTGATCAGAATCCCTGCCATCTCCCTCAGGCTGAGTCCTCCCTGCTCCAGCAGTTCCTCCAGATTCTGCCCCCCCCCCGTGAAGTGTCAGAACAGAATAATATGTCCCGTAGGCTTCATAAGAATTGAGATTGCCCGAGGTTTGTGATGGCTTATGGGCTAATAACTCCAGATTGGCCTGATTCCCCTGTTTGAACCGGATCTTGTAAAAGTCCATGGACTTCTCTCCCTCCATGGTGCAAAGGATTTCTCCGCCTTCGCCCCGGCGAATATCGCCTCTGGAGCTTACGGGGAACAGTTCCTTGATCAGAACAAAGTGCCTTCCTTCCGTATTTAACGAATCTGCATAACTTGCTCTGTACACAATGGAACTTCCGCCCATTCCCTCTACTGAATCGATTCTGTATCGGATGCCTCCCAATATCAGGGTGCTTCCCTCCGCTCTGACTTCTCTTTGATATGACAACGCCCTTTTCCTCCAACCTGGTCTTTGGGGCTGATTCTTCCCGGCACTGACCTTTGACTAACGCCTTCAAACAGCCCTTTATGATAGCGTAATTGTATCAAATGTCCCCCGAAAAAAATTTTACTTTTTTCCTTCTCCAAGCTTTTTTACTTTTAAAACAACAAAACTTCCCGATATACGCACATAAGCGTACACCGGGAAGTCTTCTCATTCACTGCTAAAGAGAATCTCCAGGGCTCCTTTCATCTTATCATTAATCGCATCGTCATACTGTGCCCGAAGCGCGTAAAGAACCAGGCAATCAAAGGGATTGCCCGGATCAAGCAAATTCATGCCGTAGTTTTCCAGAAAAAGGTTGATCTTATTCAGTCGTATTTCCAGAAGTTCTGTGGGATCTGCCTCAAATAAATATTCGTAGTAGAGATCGTCCTCTGATTCGCCCCCCCCCAAT
>JAJPYH010000309.1:8628-35093 GCA_021205045.1 Lachnospiraceae bacterium
GCCTCAGGCGCCGAACTAAACTCAAAGTCCTCCGTGATCAGAAATAATAATAATAGCGTTTTTCTACTGATATCGATTCTGTGATTCTTCATACCGTCTATCTCGCTCTCAGAAGGCCAGTTCTTCTTGATCACACGCCGCAGATAAGACATATTCCTGGTCTGCTTGGTGTAGGGAACCTGCATTCTGAGATAAGTCTTCATTACCTTTTTCAGAGTATATTCCTTAGCTCCTTCTTCGGGCTTCACCAACGTATTCAGCATCTCCATAAATTTTCTGTAGGCAGACTCGTGAATTTCCCCAAGCCATCTTCCTTTCTCATGAAAGAAATTCACCAGATCATCCACTGTCCGGACATCGCCAAAGTCCCTGCGAAGCTGACGAGTATAAACCAGCTCTGATTCTCCCTTGTGAACAGAATCTTCCCTTTCCGCCCGTTTTACCTCTTCTAAATAAATCGGCTCAGCCTTCTCCCACAGTTTTACTGCCTCGCCATAAGTCAGGCCGGTTCTCAGGGCAAAAGCATACACCAGTTCCTTAGGGTTGCGGTAATGTATTCCGTAATCAGAAGCACCAGCAATCAGCCTGTCCGACTGCCCTTCGCTCAGTCCCAGCACAAAGCAGATCTGAAAAAGCTGCTCCCTGTTCTGGGGCGTCCCGCTCCCGTTCATCCAATTGCGGACCTTCCTCAGGGTGGAGGCATATTCCTTCCCCGTCAGTTCGGACAATCCCCTCGCCAGCCTCTGCGTCAGCTCAGAGTCCGATTCCTCCACGGAAGCATATCCGGCATCCGGCTGCCGCCCATCCATGTCGGCTTCTCTCTGCTCCTTGCAGGCCGCTCTCAATACATCCACAAACGTCCGGTACAGAGCGCCGTCCTCCAGAAATTGTATTATTTCCGTCGGAGTCATTTCCCGCGATCTGATCTGGCTGTAGTTATTCCTGGAAATTTTTGTGACAAATTCGTCCATAATTCTCCACTGTTCCTTAGTATTTTGCAGGAAACTCCCGACATCTGTAAAATGATATCATATTTTAACGATTATGACCACATTTTTTTCACAAATTGAACACTTTTTTTATGAAATAAACACTATGATACAGTTTCCGCATATTCTTAAGACGAATCAGTCTGAAAAAAGGACGCTGGACAGGAGATTCTTTTTGCAAAACCCGTCTTGCGGATTTTGTCGTACCATGTTAAGATAAGTCTGTACTCCAGAGGATTGCGCCGCGGGGTGGCGACAATACGAATAAGGCGGTGATGCCCATGGCCAAAAAGGCCGACAACGATACTGAAGTACAGATCGGTACTCCATATGATGATGTGTTCCGTACCCTGCTGAATGACTGCAGACAGCTGGTAATCCAACTGGTCAATGAAGTGTTTGGTGAGCATTATACCGGCGAGGAACAGGTGCTGTTTTCTCCCGAAGTGCATTTCCTCAATCAACAGGACGGGGCAGAAGACAAGCGGATCACAGACAGTAGCTTTTCCATTGTCGGGACCAAAGTCCGCAAGTACCTCCTGGAATGCCAGACGAATCCGGACAGCAACATGCTGGTGCGGATGTTTGAGTACTTCACTCAGACTGCGCTGGATGAAGGGACTATTTCAGGCAATACCCTGGAAGTAGAGATTCCAAACAGCGCCATCCTCTTTCTACGCAGCACGAAGAACGCCCTTGATACGATGCGCATTCGCTTCGTATTCCGTGATGAATTTTTCACTTACGATATCCCTGTGATAAAGATGCAGCAATACTCGCTGGATGATTTACTTGACAAAAACCTTCTTTTCCTGCTCCCATTTTATATTTTTACTTATGACAGAAAACTGGAGGAATATAATACAAATGAAGAAAAGCTAAACTTATTGAAAGCGGACTACAAAATGATCGTGGATCACATAAATGATCTGGAATGCAAAGGGCAGCTGAGTACATACTATAAAAAGACACTTGTTGAAATGTCCGAAAAGGTTGTGGACAATCTGGCGGCGAAGTACGCAAATATCAGAAAGGAAGTAAGATCTGTTATGGGTGGAAAAATTTTGGAATATGAGGCAAAGACTATTTTGATGCAGGAACGCCAACGAGGTGAAAAGGAGCTGACTCAGATGGTAAAAAACCTGATGGCAAATCTCGGTTGTACCGTGGAGCAGGCTTTCAATACCCTTGGCATGCCGGAAGATACGCGCAGAAGCATTATGAAGAACATGTAACCTACTGTTTTTCCGGGACTCATGTCCCGGAATTTTTCATATTTGAACGTGATCCCAGTATTCTTTATTCGATGTGCACATGAGGATCACCCTCCTCGGCAGCCGGCCATACCTCTTCCCCAGCAGGTACCCGCTGTACCTCCCCACGCACTGCCAGAGAAACGGCACCATGGCCCAGGGCTTTTTGTGCTTTGTAAAATAGTGAAAGGACCGGCTGATCATGCGCATCCCCTCCTGCTCCGAGGAAATCCCCCCGAAGACCTCCGGGTGGTCCGCCTGGGAGACCGCCAGGTCGAAGTTGCGGTGAAACTGATCCCGGAAGCCGTAATTGTGGGAGTGAAATACCTCCGCTTTGGACGCGTAGCCCACCAGATACCCCGCCCGCATGGCCTTGCAGGCGTAGATCATGTCCTCATTGAAGATGGCTTTCTCCTCAAAGCCGCCCACCTGGTAGAACACATCCCTGCGGTACATGGCGCACACATCTGAGCAGAAAAAGGTCTTGACGCCAAGCTCCGGCAGGTCGTCGATGCTCTTGACCCGCTCCCGGCCGGGATAATTGAACTCCCGGCTGCAGCGCTCCGGCAGGGCGGCGTTCTCCTTGGGAAGCTGTCTTGCATAGGCAACGGCAATACGCGGGTCGCTCTGCAACATCAAGGCAAGCTCCTCCACCATCCGGGAATTCGCCGGTACCGCGTCCTGGGTCATAAACAGCACGAAATCTGCGCCGGAGCAGTCCATGCCCCGGTGCCTTACTGCCGCGTGATCAAATTCCGCTTTGGAGATATGGGAAAGCTCAGCCATTCCCTGCGAAAGCCCTTCGATCGCCTCTTTCACCGGCTCTGTGAGCAGGCTCTCCTCCGTGTTGATCAGAATGATCTTATGAACGGGGCAGCTCTGCTTCGTCAGCCGGTTTAAAATTTCAATGAATTCTCTCCCCGGTTTGTAGGTGGGGATCATCACGTCAATGGTCATATTTTACATAGCCATCCTTAATGTTACAATTCACAGCCGCTTCCCCTCACATGCGCAAAAGCGTCCAGCAAGCTGTCCGATCTACGTTTCACTTCGGTCGGTGCAGAACAGACGTCCCCCGGACGTCTTGCACCGGCAAAAAGCGCCGCTCATCTTTTTGCTTATGTGGGGGCTGTGAATAGTAACTCCTTAATAATCCACATAAGGAGAAGTATCCGTATAAATCTGCGCGGCAATCTCCTTCAGCTCATCCGACGGTTCATACTCATAATCATCAAAGAACATATGATAAAACTCCGTCACCGCGGCCTCTAAATCCGTACAGATGACAACGCTTCCGATATTATTGCCCATGGTAGCGCTGGTGCGGTAATCCTCGAAGGGGAAGCCTCCGTCGTCAACCACAGAATAGGAACTCAGATCGGTGATAAGGGAAGTAATCTCCGACAGCTCAATGGAGGTATATACATTGCCGAACACGTTATTCACCAGCTTTGTCAGGGTGGTCACATCCATGGTTCTGGCCTGATCCAACATGGCTAACAACACCTCTCTCTGGCGCTCCGTTCTCTTATAGTCGTCGCCGCCGCCATAGCGGATTCTGCAGTAGGCCGTGGCCTGAATGCCGTCCAGCAACTGATAACCGGTCTCTGTCACGGGAGTATAGGAGGTATTCAGATTCTCGGAAATACCGATCTGATAGTTGTTGATGTGTAAAAGCTCAGTCTCATCCACATCAATCCACACGCCGCCCAGAGCGTCCACCGCATCCACCATGCCCTTAAAGCCAACAGCCACGAAATCCGTGATATCCAGGTCCATATTCATATTCAGCATACTGATGGCCTGCTGCGGACCGCCCTTGGCGTAAGCGGCGTTGCACTTACTGTAGGTGTCGTTGCCCAGATTCAGGTAAGTATCCCGATACACGCTCATCAGATGCACTTCTTTGGTGTCCAGATTCAGCGAAACCACCATGATGGTATCGCTTCTGGTGTTGGAGGTCAGATTCCCCACCGTGGAATCCACGCCGAACAGAGCCACCGTGTAATACCCCTGCAGTACCTCATTCTCCTGTACCGACTGGTTGATCACGATGTCCTCTTCCTGAATCTCCACCTTCTGAATGCCGGTCTCTTCGTCCGTCGCCCGGGTCACTACCCATAAAGCCACCAGCATCACCACCAGCACCAGTGCCTCCACCAAAAGGATGATCACTGTCCTGGCTCTGCTCTTCTTCTTTTTTTTTGTGTTTCTGGGGCTTTCTGCCCTGCCGTTTGTGCCTCGCTGCGCCATGATCTCACATTTCCTCCATGATTTTGATGTTGCAATATTGGGTCAATGACCCCAATGATCCCCCGATCCCAAAGTCATAAATACGAATGCACACCCAAAGGTCGTACCCTGCGCAGGCATTCGATTCATGACCCTTTGATCCCGGTATCATCAATATGCGTTTTTATTGATAAACCCTTTAAAAAAGGTCAGTATCAGAATTTTAAAATCCAGCCGCATCGTCCAGTTTTCGATATAATAGATGTCATAATCAATGCGCTTTCTGATGGAAGTGTCCCCACGGTAGCCATTCACCTGGGCCCAGCCGGTCAGACCCGGCCTCACCTGATGCTTGATCATATAGCGGGGAATCTCCTCCTTAAACTTTTCCACAAACTGGGGCCGTTCCGGACGGGGACCCACCAGACTCATATCGCCCTTCAGAATGTTGAAAAGCTGAGGCAGCTCATCCAGGCTGGTGCGGCGCATGAAACGCCCCACAGGCGTCACCCTGGGGTCATCCTTCACAGTCCACCCCTTCGCCTCATCCTCCGCGGTCTGCATGACCATGGTCCGGAATTTGTACATGTCAAAGGGCTTATTGTGTCTGCCGACCCGCTCCTGCCTGAAAATCACCGGCCCGTCGCTGCCCGCCCTGATGAGAACCGCGCAGACCGCCATAACCGGCGAAAACAGAATGATCGCCACGATGGAGCCAAAGATATCCACGCACCTTTTCAGAAAAGCGTTCCAGGGATTGGTCAGGGGCACATTGCGGATATTGATCACCGGCAGTCCGTTGAGATCCTCCGTGTAGGGTCTTGTGGGAATCAGGCGGTTGTAATCGGGAATAAACTTGGTGTGCACTCCGTTTTTTTCACAGAAGCCCACCACCTCCTCCAGCCGGTCATAATCCTGCAGGGCCAGGCTGATGCCGATCTCATCCAGGTCATTCTGCGACAGAATTTCCTGTAAGGAGTCAATCTCTCCGATCACCTCCACGCCCTTATAGGTCCAGCCGTTCTTTTTGTGATCATCCAGAATGCCGTAAAATATGTAGCCCCATTCCGGATTACTCCGGATTCGATCAATATAGGCCTCCGCTGCCTGAGAATAGCCCACCAAAAGCACATGCTTCTGATTGTAGCCCTTCTCCCGCATGGAGCGCAGAATGCAGCGCAGCACATACCGATAGCCGCCGTCATAGACAAAATTCAGGATATAAAAATAAAACAGCATAATGCGGGAGAAATCCCGGGCTTTTGCCAGATACAGAATGGCCAGCACCACAAAAATCCCCACCGTATTGGCTAAAAACAGTGTGTCCAGCTCCAGCCGGAAGCGCATGGTGCGCTTGGGCGTATACATCTTGAACACATAATATATGACCAGATACACTGGCACAATCGAATACAGAAGGGAAAAATAGGTCTCCGCAGGGAGTACACCGCCCTCGTCCATTCCGCCGATTCCCAGCCTGAATTTGATAAACCAGCTGGTGGCGTAGGCGGCCACCAGCATCACCGCGTCCAGAAGCAGATGTATTTTATTTAGAAGATTCTGGTTATCCTTGATCATGTGTTTCCCCGGGGCTGTCTTCCCTTAACGCTGCTCTGAGTTCCAAACCCTTTCCATGGTTGCAGAAACGCTGTCCGCTGCACGCGTTGCACTGTTTTTCAAAGCTCCTGCAGCGGCTCTAAAGGATCCGGAAAATATTGACCCACAGCTGAAGCTGTATCTTGATATAATTGATCAGATGCCGCCATTGAAAGGGCACCTTTTTATCTCTGTTCTCCCGTTTCAGGCACAGCTTCACGCCCTCCCACAGTCCTTTAACATACTCTCTGCCCAGACCCTTCCCCGCAAAAAAAAGCGTCTTCACAAGGAACCCCAAAACCAACAGAGGAAGGTTCAGAATCAGCTGCAGCAGAGGCATATTCTTCCAGGGAAGGTACACGCTGTTGCGGCTGGCCAGAGAAACCTTGAAGCTGTTGTATCTGGAACCGGAAAATCCGCTGCCCCTGTGCTCCACCTTCGCCTCCGGAAGGTAGCGGTTGCGCCAGCCGTAAATCCGGGCTCTGTAGCCCATATCCACGTCCTCCAGATAGGCAAAATGGGTCTCATCAAACAGGCCGATCTCATCGAACACGGCCCTCCGGTAAATCGCGGCTCCCCCGCAGGAGGAGAAAATTTCCGCTGCCCTGTCATAGTCCTTCGCCGGTTTGCCGATTCCTCTGCCCTTGGCATAACCCAGAGCCGTATACAGATCTCCCGCATTGTCAATATTTTCGGGAGAATGCATCATGAGCATCTGCGCGCTGATGGAAAAAAGCTTCCCATCCCGCTCCATGCCGTCGATCAGCGCCTGTACATAGCCCGGCCTGGCCTTCGTATCATTATTTAATAAAATAACATATCTGGTATGGCTTGCCCGGATCCCTGCGTTGACCGCGCCGCAAAAGCCGGTATTGGTCGGCAGAAAAATGGTCTCTATCCCCGGATATTGCCGCAGGAAATCCACGGAACCGTCCGTGGATCCGTTGTCCACCACCAACACATGCCGGTCTTCCTCCTCTGCCTGAGGGCAGATGGCGTCCAGGCAGTCCTGCAGGAATGCAAGGCCATTGAAATTGGGGATAATAATCGTTACCATCTAGTGTCTCTCCGGATCGTATAAAATGAGGCAGCCGTTCTGATGTACGAAATCGGCCCAGGCTTTCCGCTGGTCCTTTTCCGGAATATCTCTTCCTGTCTGGTCCGGAGCAAACTGCGGATAGGTCTGCAGGAAGACTTCATAAAGCTCCGTGCGCAGCAGGCAGTTCTTAAAATCACCCATAGAACAGCTCTGCCACAGACCCGCTCTGTGCAGATGCCCTCCGTCAAAACCCCGCCATAGCCCCTGATAAACAGGCTCTCCCCTGGCATTTAAGGCTCCACCCGCAATGCGGTTTCCCCGATAAATGGGGCCTGTCACCATGGCCACTTCCGGCCGGTCTCTGAAAATATCCTCATAGTCCACTCTGTAAAAACCCAGATGCTTACTATGAGAGACCTGCGCCTCAATACCGCGCTCCCGCAAGTCCTCTCTCACGGCCTCCAGCCCCGCCTCATAGGCATAGCGCTTGCTCTGGGGATTGTCAGCTGTAGACTCCCTGTGGCAGCGCCAGTGATATAGTACCCTTGAAATGTTAAGAACTTGTAATGATTTGCGGGACTCAGGCCTCTCCTTCCCAAGCTGCCTGGCCGCCCGCAGCACAAGATCGTAATCCTGGGCGCCGTCAAAGGCCGGACGAAAAGCAAGCTCCTTCATCAGCGTCCCTTCCATCACCAGAAAGTGGCAGATATAATTGTTGCTCCAGAGCAGGTCCTGATCGAAGGATGGCTTTAAATTGGCGTCATAAAAGCTGCTGCCGCCGTCCCACTTATCTTCGTCAGAATATAAAAGACTGACCGCCGTCCCGTTATTTTTGCTCTCCTCAATGGCCCGCGCCATCTCATAAAGGGCGTCCGGCGTCAGCACATCGTCATGGTCAAGGAGGCCGATATAGGAGCCGCAGGCCAGGGAAAGGGCTTCATTGGTGTTGGCGGAGATTCCCTTATTTTCCGCAAGCTTGATATATCGGATGCGGGAATCGCGGAAACTTTCGGCCACACTCTGCAGCCGCCCCGTGGGGCTTGCGTCCGCCAGGATCAGCTCCCAGTTCTCATAGGTCTGAGTGCGGACGGAGGTGATCATTTCCCGAAAATAAGGCTCCGGAGTTTGATAAACCGGGACCAGAATGCTGAAAAGGATTTGAGAGATGTTCTGGCTGAGGCGCTGTCTGCTGAGTTCTTCCTCCGATGGGGGCGCATAGGTGTAGGTGGTGTTTTTCTTTTCAGAGAGACGCTCTAAAGCGGAGACGAAGGCCTCCGCCGGGCCGTTTTTTTTCAGATAATGCCAGGTCTTCCTGATATTGGAAGGAGTAAGAGGATTGTTTTTCATAGGATATTTTCCTGCACAGGATTCACGGGGAAGAGCACAGTCTGTTTCGTTCGTGCCCTTCCCCGCTTCATTTTACACCAGTCTTTCTTAATATGGGGGTTCCCGTCCGCTACAGAATCTTCAGTGAAAAGTCGCTTCGGTCAAGGCTGAAATTGGGATTGTAGTAAGGATCGCCTTTCTCCAGTACTTCCCGCCACTTATCGCGGAAGCGCTCGGATTCTTTATTATAGCGCTCGGCCTTCTCTCCGGCGTCATCCAGCCCCCGGGAGGCGGACTCGTAGTGGTAAAGCTCGGCAAAAGGGGTGAACACGTTCAGATATCCCAGCTGACGGAGCTTTAAGCAGAAATCCACGTCATTTAAGGAAATGGCAAAGCCCTCATCCAGGCCCTTTACCTGGTCAAACAGGGACTTCCTGACCATCAGGCAGGCGCCCGTGACGGCACTCACGTTCTGGGCGTAGCAGAGGCGTCCCATGTATCCCAGATTGGCCTTGGGCTGTTTGTAATGACTGTGACCCGCTGTCCTGTGGGCGCCCAGCCCCAGCACCACGCCGGCGTGCTGGATGGTCTTGTCCGGATAGTAAAGCTTGGCTCCCACCGCCCCCACGTCCTGGCGCTGGGCATACATCAGAAGCTCCTCCAGCCAGTTTACGGTGATGACCTCCGTGTCGTTATTTAACAGTAAAATATATTCTCCCGAGGCAAAGGAGACGCCGTAATTGTTGACCGCGGAATAATTAAAGGCTCCCTCGCTCACCCATTTGACGATGCGGACTTTGCCGTCCGGGCTGACCAGACCGTCTCCGCTCTGGCTGATTCCGCCCACAGCGGCCTTCCCATTCCGGCCAGCTTCATCCTCAGCGGCTTTCCCGCTCCTGTCTCCTTTTTCATCCGGATCCATCATTCTCTCAAACAGGGATGCGTCCGCCTTTAGTCCCAGAAGCTCCCTGTAATAACCGAAAATTTCTTTTTGTGTGCTGCCATTCTCCACCACGATGATTTCCCAGTTTTCATAAGTGGATTTCTCATAGATGGAGCTGATGCAGCGGCGCAGATCCGCCTCGTGGTCCTGATTGGCAATGACAATGGAAATCTTCGGATTTCCCTGAATCTCGTATCTGATTTTAAAGATAGTCTCGAAGGCCCTGGTGCTGGTGATTGTAAAGTTCTTGTAGCCGTGAACCCGCAGATGATCGGCCACCGCGTTTCTGGCCGCCTCGATGGCATAGGTCTTGGCCCCGATATTGCTGGCGGTGCTGGCCGGATGACAGCGCCAGTAGTACATCAGCTTCGGTACATGGACAATACTCTTTGCTCTGTCCGTCAGCCGCAAAATCATATCGTGATCCTGGCTGCCGTCAAAACGGGGACGGAACAGCTCCGTGCCCTCCAGAAGACTTCTCTGAAACACGCTGAAATGGCAGATGTAATTGTTGGCCCGCAGATTGTCCGGCGCATAATCCGGCTTAAAATGCATGGTCAGCATGTGGTTGATGTCGCCGCTCTGGAAGGTGGCCTCGTCACAGTACAGATAATCCGCCCCCTGCTCATTGATAGCCTTCACATATTCAAAAAGCACGCTGGGATGCAGAATGTCGTCATGATCCAGCAAGCCGATGTACTCCCCGTCCGCCAGCTTCAGGCATTCATTGGTGTTGCCGGAAATCCCCTCATTTTTGGCAAGCACCTGATAGCGGATACGATTGCGGCCCTGCTGTTTTTCCTTTGCCGCATATTCCGCGCAGGTCTGCCCCACATAGGCGTGTTCTGCATCGGAGCCATCCGCCAGGCACAGCTGCCAGTTCTCGTAGGTCTGGCTCTCCACAGAATCGATCATTTCCCGCAGCATGGTCTGATCCGTATTGTAAAGCGGCACCAGAATACTGATCAGCGGACGATATGCAAAATCCGTCTCCCGCTCCGCCTTCGCTCTGGCCTCATCAGGGAAACTGGCCGTGCCAAACTGCTTCATGGCCTCCTTCTCCCGCTTTTTATAATCCAGCTTCGCCATGACGCCCTTAGGACCGCCGCAGTTTTTCAGCCTTCCCAACTGCCCCTGCGCCACATGCATCACATCCCGGGCGGGCTTACTGGCCTTCCAGAGAGGATTATTCTTAATCCGGTCAATCTTAAACTGCAGATCCCCGTTCTGATCCTCCAGCTGAGCTACCCGCTCTGCCAACGCCGCATTTTTCAAATGTTCCTTTTCATATGCCTCTTTATAATCCATATTCTCCATATTGATTGCCTCATAAGTAAACCTGGAACTGTCAAAAGATCCGTTTCCCCAAAAAGACACATATAGACTACGCCCTTTCCGTACCGAGGTTTTTCCGCTGCTTTTGTCCGGGCGAGCGCCTCTGTGCATTGTGCAGGTCATTCACCTGAAAGTAACCCGCCGCACAGCGAAACGAGCCGGACAAAAGCAGCGAAAAAACCAACCCGTGCAGCCGCTTAGAACCTCCTCTTCACCGCCGCCGCAATCCCGCTCGCCGCCTCCTGTGTCAGCTTCGACACCTCCAGACGCGCATAAAGCGTATTCTCCTCCTGCCGCTCATAAGCTCCCACATTCACGCAGAGATTGGGATCCGCCGTGTCAAACACCACCACCGGACTCTGCTTCAGGCTCTTCCCATTGGTGGAGAATATCTTCTTATCCCACACAGGCACCACCTTTCCGTTGAAAGTCAGCTCCTCGATCAGAACCGCGCAGCACTCCATGGCAGGATCAATACGCAGCGACTGCACATCCTTCCCCACAGAAAGCCGTAACTCTATCTTTCGCTCGTCCACATAGGCATTTTCTATAAAATAAGACTGCCCCTCGGAAAAGCCCTCGCCTCTGTCCTCATAAATCTGCACGTCCTTCGCCAGCCGGTACTGCTCCAGCAAAAGCGACAGAGGAATCACCAGCTGCCCCAGCGCGGCTCTCAGATCCGACATGGCCTTCCGCTTTCCCGTGACGTAAGCCTGAAACTCCCGCTCCTTATCCCGGTAGCGGTCCGCCTCCTTCGGTGTAATATACAGCTCCTTTAAAATACGGTTCAGATCAAGCCCGCGCCTCCCCTCGTCCTCCGACAGATAGCACTGAATTGCCCGGAACGCCGATTCCTTCACCTTCACAGGCTCGTCAAGAGTCCACTCATAATCAATGATAGTCCACTGATCTCCCTGCACCATGATATTGTCAAAGGCCAGATCATAATCCGCCACAGAGGCATTCTCATGAAAGCCCGTTCTTTTCACATACTGGCGGAACAGCTTCATGAAGCCGTCCATATCCCCCTTTGCGAGACATTCATCTAAAAGCTCACTCAGAAGCCGCCCTTCCAGATACTCAAACTCCGCCGCCACGGCTCCATCCGCCTGCGTCAGCCGACAGCGGTTGATCTCCATATCGCCGCCCTGATAGCGGACCTTCAACCCCTCGTATGCCTTTGCAAGTCCCGCCACATGGGCCCGGGATTCCGGTGTCAGAGGGATTTTGCGCACTACAAAACCTCCATCATTTCCGTTCTCTCCGGATTTTCCGCCATTACACGCTTCCTCATTTCCGGCAGGATTCTCCTTCACCAGCTCCGTCCGGATCTGATACTGCACCGCCCGGTCATTGGAATATTTTACATATTTTACATCGAAATCTTTTCCCAGAATCACCTCATAGGAATTGGAAAAAACAGGAAACAGCCCATCCTCAATGATGCCGTCAAAGGCATGCCGCTCGTCAAACAAAAGCAGCCTGTCCCTGTCAAAATTGCGCAGATTATTGGAAAGCTCCCCCTTCCTGGGCAGGCGCTCGTCCGAATATACCGTGGTCATGAATTTATAATCCGGATAGGGATAATAAAAATGATATTCCTTCACGCCGCAGGAAGCGAAAATCTTCTCCAGGCCCGGCCGGGAAAAGGTTCTCACCCCGCCCCCCGCCGCGTAACTCTCGATCCCGGAGAAATAAGTTCCCAGATGATCCTCCCTGCAGCCCGCGAAATATTTCAGGCCGTACTTGCTCTCGATGGCAATGACAATGCGCCCCTCGGGCGCCGCGTGTTTCTGAATAATAGAAAGAAATTCCTCGAAGGGCTTTTCCGTTCCCATATAGCTCTGGCCGTACTCGAAGACCCCTACAAGGAAAATATAGTCATAATCCGTGAGCAGATCCGGCTCAATGTCCCTGAAATTTCCCACATGAATGGTAATATTGCCGCAATCCTGATGACGATAAGCGTTGATCAGGCTCCGTTTATGGGACAGATCCACACAGGTCACCTGCCCGGCTTTTCTCGAAAGCGCCCCGGTCACTGCGCCGCAGCCGCTGCCCACCTCTAAAACCTTCGCGGTTTTATCCATGGGAATCCAGTCCACAATATTTTCTCTGAAATGAGAGAGATGGTACAGGATGGGCCAGCTTTTTCTCTCCTCAATGATGGCCTGATATTCGCTCTGGGGATGCTCTCTCACGATATCAAATATTTCATCCTCCACCTGCCCGTCGCTGTAAAGATCCTTCCCGGAATAGTGTGTCAGGTCAAGCCGGACATTTCCGATTTTTTCCGCCATGGCTCCTCCTTTAGAAAGTAAACGACTTTATATTCTTTACTATTGTGCTGATCGCGCGGACCGCGTAAGCAGCCCTTCCATGAGTGGTTGTATGCATCACTTTATTTCCTCACTTCTGTTACACTCACAGCAGAATCCATGTCATAGAAACCTACCGTGTCCTTATCTGACACCACCGTCACATTCAGCACATCATACAGACGATGATACACCTGAAATTCATCCCCGGCAAAGCCCGTCAGACCAAAACTCAGCAGATATTCCCCGCCCTGCAGACTCATCTTCTGCGTGAAGGTCACATGCCTGACGCTGCCCGCCTCCACAGGCTCCAGAAAGGCCTTCTCCACCATGCTGTTGGTGCCGGTGATTTCCGTGCCTCTGATATTTTTAAAGGAAAAGGCAAAAATCGGCGCGGCAAGACTCTCATAGAACTCCACCTTCATGTGAATCGTAAAGCTTGTGCCCTTGAGGATAGCGTTGCTCCTGACCTGATGCTCGTCCGTGATATAGAATTCCACAATCTTTGCCTGCCTGGTGCCGTACTCCAGAAGATGGGGATTGGTGCCGGCCTTCTGCGCCGCCAGGGCGCGAATCTCCTCATCATCCACCAGAGATTTTGTCTTCTCCGCCGGCTGATACTGCCCCACCAGCACCTGCTTGTAGGCGTCGATCATGTCCTTGGCAGTGCCCTCGCCCAGCATGTCCCCCTGATTCAGGAGGATGACCCGGTCGCAGTATTTCTGGATGCTGGACAGATCATGGCTGACAAAGACGATGGTCTTGCCCATCTCCTTGAATTCCTCAAATTTGTGATAGCATTTGGCCTGAAAAAAAACATCTCCCACGCTCAAAGCCTCGTCCACAATCAGAATCTCCGGATCAATGTTGATGGCCACAGCGAAGGCCAGACGCACAAACATACCGGAGGAATAGGTTTTGACCGGCTGATAGACATAGTCGCCGATGTCCGCGAATTCCAGGATGGAGGGAAGCTTTTCCTTGATTTCCTCCTCGGAAAAGCCCAGCATGGTGCCGTTGAGATAGACATTCTCAATGCCGTTGTACTCCATGTTGAAGCCCGCGCCCAGCTCCAGGAGCGCGGAAATGCGGCCCTCCACCGTAACCTTTCCCCCGGTGGGCTGGACTACGCCGGTAATAATCTTTAAGATCGTGGATTTGCCGGAGCCATTGGTGCCGATGATGCCCACGCACTCGCCCCGGCCGACCTGAAAACTGACATCCTTTAAAGCGGCGTGCTCTGTGTATTTGGGGCCGCCGATGTTCAGGGCGTCCAGGATTCTATAATATGGTTTTTCGTACAATCTATACACTTTACTGACGTGATTTACGTCGATAGCGGGAGAGTTTTCCATAAATGCCTCCTACAAAACGTCCGCAAAATGATATTTCAGCTTCACAAATAATTTTTTCCCTAAAATCAGCAGGATGATGGTCACGGCCCAGAAATAGGCCGTGTAAAGCGGCTGCTCCCAGAACCAGGCCTTTCCGTAGACGGCGCTGCGGTAGCCGCTGACCACGTAGCAGACCGGATTCAGCCGGAGGATAAACCCGATGATGGGCGGCCAGCTGTCGGCCATGGAGATGTCCCAGAGGATGGGGGTGGCCCACATGCCAAGCTGCAGAGCAATATTGATGATCTGGGTCAGATCCCGAAAAAACACCACAATGGCGCTGGAAAAGTAGCACAGCGCCAGGGTAAACAAATACAGGCCAAGGCTGTAGTAAATGATCTGAATGGTGGGAAGCCCCGGGAAATATCCGTAGAGCATGGAAATGACCAGCAGCACGCCGACAAAAAACGCATGGATAAACAGCGCCGCCGTCACCCGCACCACCGGCAGAATATTGATATTGAATACTACCTTTTTGACAAGATACTGATACTCCATCAGCGCGGTGGTTCCGTTATTTAAGGCCTCACTGAAAAAGAACCAGGGCACCAGGCCGCTGGTCAGAAAAAGGACATAGGGGACTTCAATGCCGCCCGCAATCATCTGTGCTTTATTTTGAAATATTCCCTGAAATACGATCCAGTACATGACAACGGTCACCACCGGCTGGATCAACGCCCAGACAGCCCCCAGGGAAGAACCGGCGTAACGCTTTTTAAAGTCGTTTTTGGCCAGTTTCCAGATGAGCTGCCTGTTCTCGATGATTTCTCTCATAAGCAATTCCTTTTAGCGCGCCTGCTTCGCCGCCAGATACTCCCTGAAGCTCCCCTGCTTCTGATCCTTTTCGGATAAGGTCAGCTTCATGCCCGCCGGAATGGGCCACTGCACGCCGATATCCGGATCATCAAAGCGAATGCCGCCCTCATCATTGGGGTGATAAAAGTCGGAGCATTTATAGACAAACTCCGCGTAATCGCTGAGCACCAGAAAGCCGTGGGCAAAATTCTTCGGAATAAAAAACTGCTTTTTATTCTCCTCGGAAAGAAGTACGCCATACCACTGGCCAAAGGTCTCAGAGCCCTCTCTGAGATCCACGGCCACATCGTAGACCTGCCCTCTGATCACTCTCACCAGCTTGTCCTGAGGATACTGATACTGAAAATGAAGTCCCCTGAGGACGCCCTGTTTGGAAGCCGACTGATTGTCCTGCACAAATACCTGGTCAATGCCCGCCTCCTTGAAATCATTGTAATTGTAGGTTTCCATAAAATATCCCCTGTTGTCCCCGTAGACCGCAGGAGTGATCACCTTCAGCCCATCGATCTGACAGGTTTCAACTGTGATTTTTCCCATATGTTCCTCCTTATGCAAAAGGCGCTGCGCAGAATAATCCTGTGTACCTTCCACAAAATCATCTACGGCCGCCCTGTCTTATATTACAGGAACCGCTTCACGAACCCTGTAATCAGATTTTCGCCTGCTGATGTCGGCTTTTATCGTCAGCCGCGTTGCTCCTTCCGATAAGCCAAATTCTCCCTCTTACAGCCCGTTTGCTACTTCCACAAGATATTTGCCGTAATTGGTCTTGAGCAGTGGCTCCGCCAGCTTCAGAAGCTGCTCCCTGTCGATGAAGCCCCTTCTGTAGGCGATCTCCTCGATGCAGGAAATATAAAGGCCCTGCCGCTTCTGGAAGGCCGCCACAAAATCCGAGGCATCCAGCAGAGCGTCATGATTGCCCGTGTCCAGCCAGGCCAGCCCCCTTCCCATGGTCTCCACATGGAGCTTTCCCCTGCGCAGATACTCGTTGTTGATGCTGGTAATCTCAATCTCTCCCCGGGCCGAGGGCTTCACATTTTTGGCGATCTCCACCACATCATTATCGTAAAAATACAGTCCCGGCACCGCGTAATTGCTCTTGGGATTTTCGGGCTTTTCCTCGATGGAAACAGCCATGCCGTTTTCGTCAAACTCCACCACGCCGTACTCCCGCGGATCTCTTACATAGTAGCCGAAGATCGTAGCTCCCTCTTCTCTGGCCGCCACCTTCTTGAGCGTAGCGGAAAAGCTCTGCCCATAGAAAATATTATCTCCCAGAATCAGGGCAACCCGGTCGGAACCGATGAATTTCTCACCGATCAGGAAAGCGTCCGCCAGCCCTCTGGGCTTCTCCTGAACCGCGTATTCCAGCTTCATTCCCAGCTGGCTGCCGTCTCCCAAAAGCTCCTGAAATACCGGCACATCCCTGGGAGTGGAGATAATCAGCACCTCCCGGATATAGGCCAGCATCAGAATGGAAAGCGGATAATAAATCATGGGCTTGTCGTACACCGGCATGATCTGCTTGGACACCGCCTTGGTCAACGGGTAAAGTCTTGTGCCGGAGCCCCCGGCAAGAATAATACCTTTCATAGTGTTCTTCTTCCTTTTATTATTATGATACAAGGGACAAAAGGTCAGAAATCGAATGCTCGCATTCGCATTTATGACCTTGGGGACCGCAACGACATGAGGAAGGAGCAAATTTGGCCGCTTTTCAGGTCAAATTGTGCGGATTCCGAATGGCGTCATGGATTGCGAGAGCGTTTTTTGCGAAGCAATCCATGGTATCATACCCTTTTGTCACTTTAATCATTATTATACAGGAAACATCGCATCGGCCGCGCGGGCTGCATTAACAGCCTTATCCCTGCGCGATCGTGTGCGTCATCCTTATCATCAGTAATACCACATATTCAGGTCTACACTGCCGCTGATGCCGCTGATGCTCCCCGAAGAGGAGTACTGCCACATGTGGAAGGTGCCGGAATAGGTGGGCGCCGACGCATACTGAGCCAGCCACACCTTATAGGCGCTTAACTGCGACATATCCAGGAAGCTTGTCAGCCAGGTCTTATTGGCGTAAATTCCTGCGGAATAGCCGCTGTTGACGACGGTCTGGCAGAATGCCTTGACTATGGCCGTTCTGTCTGACACACTTAAGGAATCCGCCCGCCCGTCTTTGGCGCTGTTGGAATACTCCACGTCAATATAAATCGGATAGGAGAGACTGTAGCCGCTGACCAGCTGCAGCACCATGGACGCTTCCTCCACCGCCTCCGTGGTGGTGACGGCCTGGGAGAAGAAATACACGCCCACCTTGATGCCTGCGTTGATGGCTCCCTGAATGTTGGCTCTGAAGCGGGAGTCCTCCACCAGCACACCGGAGCCGTAGCCTCTGTACCCGCAGCGGATAATTGCGAAGCTGACGCCGGAGTTGGCTACCGCGGGCCAGTCGATGGAGCCGTTATGGCTGGACACATCGATGCCAAAGGTACCCGCGCTTCCCTGCAGTGCGCCTTCGCTGTCAAAGGTATATTCAATGCCCTGAATTACCTGGGTGCCCGTCACGCGATTGCCGTTGGCGTCATAATAATATGTACTGCCGCTGATGGTCTGCCAGCCGGTATAGGTGTAGCTTTCTGTTTTCACATAGTACTTCATACCGTCCGTATAATAATCGTTATAGGTGGCGACCCTGTAGCTGCCGTTCTCCAGCACATAGACGGCCTGGCCGTCCGTAGTCTTCAAGGCTGTAGTTGAGGAAGCCCTGACAGTGACTGTGCAGGTGACGGTACTGTACACTGAGGTTTTATTTTCATAATATACCTTGGCCGTGATGGTCGCTGTCCCCGCCGCTACGGCCGTAATCGTCGCTGAACTGCTGCTGCCGGACACCTTCGCCACGCTGGTGTTGCTGCTGCTGTATTCATACTTCAGTGTCTCACCGGAGGTTGCTCCGCTTACCGTCACGGCGATGGTGCCGGTCTTGCCCGCTGTCAGAGACAATGTGGAATTGTCAATGGACAGCGTAAGCGCCGAATAGGTCTTACTGACGGTAACTGTACACGTAGCTGTGGCATATTTACTGGTATTATTGGTGTAATAAGCCTTCACCGTGATGGTCGCCGTGCCTGCCGCGACTCCCGTGACCGTGGCCGTGCTGCCGCTGCCGGACGCTGTCGCTACGCTGGTGCTGCTGCTGGTATATTCATAAGTCAGGCTTTCCCCGGAGGTTGCTCCGCTTACAGAAGCGCTGAGGGTTCCGGTTCCTTTCACCGCCAGAGACAGAGTTGAATTGTCCAGCGACACGGTGAAATCAGAATAGCTCTTGCTGACGGTAATGGTGCATGTGGCGGTCGGTGCAGTCCCCTCATATTCATCGCAGACTGCCGTCACCGTGATCTTTGCCGTACCTGCCGCAACTGCCGTTACCTTGCCGTTTCCGTCCACTGTCGCTACACTCGTATTGTCGCTTGCGTAGCTGTAGCTCCAGGTTTCTCCATCTGACTTCCCTGAAACGGAAGGAGTGACAGTAGTTGTTCCTCCTACACTCAGGGCAGAAGACGCCGCTGAGACTGACAGAGTAATATCAGAATAATCTTTACTCGTGACTTCGGGCTCCTGCGCAGCCGCATTCACCGTCACCGTGCAGGTATCCGTTTTTCCTGTCTCCGTGCCCTCAGAATCCTTTTCCGTTATGGTAATGACAACGCTGCCTTCCCCATTGGCCGTCACGGTTCCGTCCCCGGAAACTGAAGCCACGCTGTCGTCACTGCTGCTGTAGGTAAGCGTCTCGCCGTCAAGATCACTGTCGGCGGAAACAGAACCGGTCTCCCCCACTGTCAGAGTCAGCGAGGAGGTGCTGTTGGTAATTGCAGTCGCCAGAAAGCTCCTGGCCACCGAAGTCGCGGTGGGCACCTGAATCTGTGATTTACTGATCTCGGTATAGCTCTCTGAATTCAGAGTCTTGGTGCTCTCCACCCATTCCACTGTATTGGCCTTTACAGATTCCACCTCCAGCACTACCTGTGCTTCCTCCTCGGCCACATTGATCTCTGTCTCGTCCTTGATCTCCGCGGAGACATCTACTACTTCATATACAATCGTATCCCTGACAGTGACAGTTTCACTGGCGGTGCCAAAGGAGTATCGTTCGTACAGCTCTCCCTCCAGCTCAAGCATCGTGACTTTGTAGGTGCCGGACACCAGGCCGGACATATAGATAATGCCGTCCTTATCCTCATCTGTCCAGGTGTATTCCTTTTGCTTGCTGTCTGTGACCTTTACGGAAAAGGGTACATTGGCAATCAGCTTTCCCGTACTGGCATTGGTAAATTTAATCTTTAAGTCCTTCTCCACAGAGGTCATGACAAGCGCCACATAAATGGTGTCGCTCTCATCCGTCTCCTCATATTCGCTGCCGGACGTTCCCGTCTGAGTGGTTCCCAGAAGTGTCGCCTGATAAGTAGAATTCTTACTCTCCATCAGGGCGCTTAAAGCTTCCTCCCCGATCACGCTCACATCCTCCAGAGTACTGCTGACACTGGAAAACGCTTCTACGGAGCTGCTTCCTCTTCCGGTGACGATAGCCACGGCAGCAACCATAAAAAAAGCAAGAATTAACAGTGCGGCTCCAAGAACCAGCTTCCCCTGCCCTTCACCAAAAAGAGCCGCAAAAAAGCCTTTCTCGTCCTCATCCTCCTCCATCTGGTTCATATCAAGGATATGGACATCTCCCCCAAAGAACTGCTCCCCGGGCAGATCCGAATCGTCATTCTCATAAGAATCGTCATCGTCAAAATACTCTTCTGCTTCCTCATTCTCCTGAAGGTCGTTATCAAAGTACTCTTCCGGCTCCTCATTCTCCTGAGGATCATCATTAAAGTATTCTTCCGCTTCCTCATCAGGCTCATCTAAGCCGCCGATATCATCCAACGTAAAAAACTCCCCATTGGTAAATCCGTCCTCCTCAGCGGCATCCTCCTCAGCGCCATTGTCTTCAATGACGGATTCCTCCTCGATGGCCTCCTCTTCGCCAACAAATTTCTCCCTGGCGGCATCCTCCCGAATGACAAAGGGCTCCTCTTCTGCATCATCCTCCCAGTCGGTCTCATCTTCGTCTATCCAGTCGCCGTCTTCATCCTCCTGGTCGGCTCCATCTTCATCTATCCAGTCGTCGCCGTCCTCGTCCTCCCAGTCGATCTCATCTTCCCCTTCCCAGTCGGCACTTTCCTCCTCTGTCCAGTCGGCGTCATCTTCACCGCTCCAGTCAGCGCCGTCTTCCTCAAAGAGCACTTTCTCAATATCCGCAGCATTCCGGGAGTCAGCTATTACCCTTTCGACAAGATTACCCTGCTCATCGAAATCGAATTCTTCGCCGTCAAAATCTTCCTCTCCGGCATAATCCCCATTCCCGGTATCATTCTCATCCTCGAAGTCGTCCTCCTCCTCAAGGTCTTCCTCCTCCGGTTCTTCATTACCGGGATCATCATCCTCAAAAGTCAGCTCCAGCCAGTCAGACTCTTCTTCCTCTTCATACTTTTTTCTTCCGAATAACGCCATACCTGTTTCCTTTTTCTACAATAGATCATTATGCCCTGTCAGGGCATAATATCTCCAACCACAATGATAGTTCAGTATAGCATACCTGCGCTCTTCATTTCAAGACCCATTCCCGCCGTCACCCTGTTTTTTTGTTACTATTCACAGCCGCTTCCCCTCACATGCGCAAAAGCGTCCAGCAGAGCTGTCCGACGCAGCAAAATATACTGCTCATCTTTTTGCTTATGTGGGGGAAGTGACTGATTCACAGTCAACTTGAAATGTATAATCAGTCTCTTACAAGCGAACTTGACGATCCTGATTATACATTTCAAGTCGGCTGTGAATAGTAACGTTTTTTTATTTCTATTCACAGCCGCATAAGGCAGGATCCTGTCGGAATCTGTCACCTGACTATTCTTGACTTTTACGGAAGATAATGTCAAAATATGATCACGCAACAGAAAGACAAAGCTTACTAACCGCCGCAGACCCGCTTTGCGGCAGTCCCTTACGGAGAATAGGATCATGCTGTACATGCATTACTGCTCAAACTGCCATTATATTCACATGCTCAATGGCCACAAAACCCTCTGCCCCACCTGCAGAATGCAGCTAAGGGAGTTAAATATTTCCTACCTGGATTACATCGCGCTGGACCGGGAGGAGAGAATGGAGCTGTGCCGCAGACTTGACGAAGCCGCCGCGGGAAAACGCCCCGTTATCACAATTCCTTAACAATCCTGTGCTAAAGTGGACAGCATGTTGCAGCTGTCCGCTTCTTTTGCGGCAGCTTACTTAGCAATTGCCGCAAAGTCATTTATACACCCTGCTCTGGCTGATGCACGAATCTCAGACACGAAAAGCCCGTCCGCAGCCTGCATTTTTTCAAAGGATGTTTATTTTATGAATGTTTCCAGGATTATTTCCATTATCAAAAAAATCAACATACATGTAGTCTTTTTTGTTCTTCTGCTCCTGATTGTCGGTATCATCGTACTGCGCCTCCATTCCTGGAATAACAGCGGGCAGACCGTGGATTTGAGCGATGTGAATTCCTCCGATTTTGACCGGGAGGTTTTAGACTATTTTACCCCCTATACCTACACCGGGGATCCCGTCAATGATGAGGATGAAATGATAATCGCGTGTTTCGGCAACTCTCCTCTGGCGGATGACGCCGGTACGGAGGACTGCCTGGCGGAGATGATCGGAGAGATGACAGGCGCCACCATCTATAATTTCGCGGTAGCGGACTCCCTGATGTCCTGCGAGGACACCGACATTGATTATGAAAACGGCGACCGGGATCTTTTCAGCCTGTACTGGCTCACGACCATATATACCGTTGACAACGATACCCTGCTGGCAAACGCCAGATATTTCGCTACCTACAGTCTGGAGGAAATCGCCATTCTGTCCATGCTGGTCAATCTGGATTTCAATGAAGTGGATGTGATCGTCATTATGTATGATCTGAGCGATTATCTTGAGGGCCGCAGAATGTACGATTACGAAAATACAACAGACATCACCAAATGGGCCTGCGCCCTGGAGGCGTCCCTGGAGCTGATTCAGACCTACTATCCCCACATTCAGATCATCGTCATGTCCCCCACCTACGGCTACGCCCTGGATGAGGACGGCAATTATGTGGATTCCAGCATCATGACCTACAATAACGAGGGCACCCTCGGCTCCTACATCCAATACGAAGCGGATGTGTGCTATTCCATGTTCTGCAGCTTTGTAGACAATTACTACGGCACCATTTCCGTGGCGGAAGCGGAGGAGTATCTGTTGGATTACAAGCATATCAACGTGGATGGGCGGAAGCTTTTAGCCGAACGTTTTATGGAAGCCTATGAATATTATCTGAAATATCAGTCTCAGTAAACGGATCTTTCACCGCCCCAGACATCACCATATATCAAAAGCTCTCCGATATCTGATCATCCGATCAGCATATCTTCATTAAAGTACAGGGCGTAGCCGTCAATGGTCTGGGTATATACATACCCGCACTGCTCCAGGCTCCCCCGTACTTTTTTATTTTCTGAAATTACAATATAGGCGCAGCCTTCCTCCGCCGCCAGCTTACAGATCCGCACGGCGTCCGGATTTTCCGTTTCCTCCATCAGCGTATACAGGTCGCTGGACATATTCAGATACAGAATATCCCGGCCATAGGGCATACAGATAGTGCAGTCATATTGGCGGACATACTGCATCAGCTCTGAGGGAAAAACCGCCACCACCTCTTTTCCCGGCCGGTGCATGGCATCGCATATATCCACCACCGCCTGGGGAATATGATACTCATTCTCCGCCGCGGAAAACTGCCAGTTATCATACACATAATCCCCGCACAGCATGAACACCGCCAGAATGGCAGCCCCAAAGAGGGGACGAAACCGTCCTTTATACATCTCATACAGCTTCACCCCGCTGTAAGCCAGGGTAGCGGTCATGGGCAGCACCCAGAAAAACCGGTAATAAATCTCCTCATCCAGCAAAAGCGCCGCCGCCTGATAGGTCAGCGGACATAATAAAATCACAAACCAGAGCAGAGGAAAATATACCAGCAAAATCCGCAGAGATTTCTTTTTTTCTGTAAAAAGAAGGAAGATCACCGCGCACAGGTAGAGAGCGCACAAAGCGCCGCTGCCGCTGATGGCCTGCCATACAGTTACGGTACTTGACATAAAAACTCCTTTTTCATTCCGGCTGCCGCCGTCAGAAATTTCGCACAAATACTACTGCAGCAGATAAAGCAGGGAAAACGCCGCCGCCGGAAGGGCCGATACAATGGCCAGGCCAAAGCTCCTGATTCTCCGATAAGCAATCAGCCACATCAGATTCAATCCGCCCCAGAATAACAGTACAATCGCCCCGCCGAAGGCACTGCCCAGGCAGCCCGTCAACATGATGCAGGATGCGTAAATCCACACCTGGGGGCTTATTTTTTCCTTCTGATCCAGGGCGTTTCCCATATGCAGAAGCACGCCCACAAAGGCCGGAAGCACCAGTCCGCAGACCAGTGCCTTCCCCTGGCGGCTCCTGGTGATCAGAAAGCTTTCCGCTGTGTGAATGGAAGTATTTCCCCAGAGGTAGAGCAGACATAAGCAGAGCATAAAGCGAAGCCGGCTGACTTTTTTTTCAAATAACTCCCTCCCGATCTGCCAGTAAATCAGATAGCTCATGGAAATCAGGCTGATGCCCAGCGCCACATGCCCCACTGTCAGGGTATGCAGGCCGCTGACGCGCGCCAGAAGCGCCACCCAGACCGGAAACGGTGCCAGGATATAGCGGTAATTTAACTCCATGGAGCCCATGGAATAGGGATTGACCTGATACAGAGAACCGTTGGTGTTGGCCAGATTAGCCACCGCCATATAAAAGGAATCATCCCCGTCATAAATGGCCTGCGTCACCACGATCCCCATCTGAAACAGCCATAATGCCAGCACGGCAAAAAGCAGGAGGAATTCTTCCCTTCCTCCATGCATGACAGCCGATGTCTTGATCCTTTCCCCGCCTGTAAAAGCCGACGCCTTTGCGCTTTTTTCTCTTTTCCCGCGTGAAAAAAACGGTATCTTTGTCCATTCCTTTCTTCGAATCATGAAAATCAGTCCCAGCAAGGCGAGCAGAAAACAGGGCGGCAGATAGAACGCCATCACCGTCTCAAGAGTGCCGCCGCCAAGGATCACGGGAACAGTGACCAGCTGAAACACTGCCCAGAGCAGGAACTGTCCTTTCACAAAACGCATTCCCGGGTCGAAGCCGTTATGGTATTGAAAAAGGCTGCCGGCACATACCGGTAGTACCAACAGCCAGAAGATTAAAATCAGATAACCCATCCTTATTCTCTTTCTTTATACGGTTTCAGCGGGCGCATCCTCACATGTGAAAGTCGATGACTCCGCTCTTTTCGCTTCCGCGGCAGCCTCCATCAGCGGCAAATATCCCAATATTGCCTGAAACGCCGCGTATTTATAATTGAAAACCGCCGCTCCCCGCATCACAAACAGGACAGACAGCCCTGCCCACAGAATGATCAGGGGCCAGAACCTTTTCCGGAAAGCAGCATTTCCAACCTCATCCCGGACGAGATACTCCCGATTTTCGCTGTGACAGTCATCACACAGTACCCTACTTCCATCATGACCCCGGACAGGGCGTTTATGACCCCCGCCGCAGTCATCACACAGCGTCCCGGTTCCGACACTGCCCCTGACAGGGCCGCAAACCAGACGGCAGACAAGAGTAAGCGCCAGTCCCACAGCGTAGCCCAGCAGACTCAGATCCATGTAAGCCTCCGCCAGATAAGGCGTGCCCGACAGAAACTGCTGATAACCCCAGCCGTATTCCGCCAAAATCGTGCCATCGGAATAAAACGAGTACATCAGCTGCGGAGAAAGGTAACAGGCCGCGTCCTCCAGAATCATCCGCATGTCCACCTTGGTGCCGCACAGAAAACCATACCAGGCAAGTTCCAGGTAAATCTCCCTTGTCCGCTCCTCCTCCACAGCCTCAAGCAGGTCGCTTTCCAGTGTGGTATCCAGCAGATAGGGATACAGGCGAAAGCTGTTGATCTCGCTTCTGGTATACATATCCTGCATTTCCTGAGGAAGCCCTTCCATCAGATTCTCATTCAGGCCCGGATAGGCAAATCTTTTCAACAGAACACTTTCCCAGGTAATCTGCATCCGGTCCGGGTTGATTTTATTCTGAATAATGATACCTGTAAGTGCAAGACCCGCTCCAATCAGAAGTGCCGCGAACAGACGCAGGGCACCCGTTTTTTTGCTACTGCAGGGGACAGCGGATGTCTCCGTTTTTTCAAAAGAAACAGTTTCTTCTCCGTTTTCAGAGATGTCGTTTTTGCCCTTCTTTTCGGAGGCTCTGATACGGACTAGCGACAGCACCAGAAACAGAAGAGCCGCCGCGCCGCTGTAGGCCGCGCCGCATAAAAGCAGAATTCCAGCACATCCCCCGCAAATGACTTCCTGTATTCTGTCCGGTCTGTGATGGCCAATGTGGCAGTCCGCAATCACTCCTGCCATACACAGGATAGCTGTAAGCGCCGCCCCGTGCTCTGTCTCCGACAGACAGACCTGCATGACAAAGGGAATCGTGAGAGCCGCAAGTGAAAAAAACGCCCTGCGCCATCCGCGGAAGAAACAGTCCAGCAGATAAAACAACCCGCCAAAAACCGCCGCCGTCTGCACCACATGCACCGGCAGAACCGGCAGCCCGCTGACCCATCTGCCCATGACAGAAACCGTATCAAATTGTTGTGCCCGGGTCACATTGCCAAGCCAGTAGCAAACGCCAAGGAAGCACTGAGCTGTCAGAAACAGTCCCAGAAAGCCCCCCAGAAAGGCCTGACAACGCGGTCTTATCTTTTCCCTCATCTTTGCGCGTAGAATTTCAGAATCTGGTCGATAATATAATCCACCTGCTCTTCCTTCAGACTATAATACATAGGCAGACGCATCAGGCGCTCGCTTTCCCTGGTCGTGTATACATCCTCTCCGTGGAAACGGCCGAACTGCTGCCCTGCCGGGGAGGAATGCAGGGGAATATAATGAAAGACACAGAGCACTTCCTTTTCCTTAATATAAGAAATCAGCTCCGTTCTCTCCTCCAGATCCCTGGACTTAATATAAACCATATG